>CAIVAH010000094.1 GCA_903903765.1 uncultured Methylococcaceae bacterium | reverse complement strand
CCCCAAAACCCCAAAACCCCTGCTCAAATAATTAAAAATTTTTCTATTATTTAGATATTAAATAAATAGCTTATTTTTTCTCGAGATTTTACAATAATTTGGTTATTATGTTTGATAAACATAGTATTTTTACAATGCATTTTTTTGTAAAAGTATTTTATTTAATGCTGTAGAGTAGATGTCCGCATGTAAAGTTGAGGCTTACACGACAGTGGCTGGGTAGCGGGGTTTTTAGGGGGGGTGATGCTTATTTCAAAATGACTGCTATCTTTGAAAAAATGAAAGGTGATAAGTTTAATTGACTGGCTTTATACCAACTCAGCAGAAAATTTGACATTAAAGTCCATTAGCTTAATAGGAAAGTTTTTGAGTTTTGTTGTGTTAATAATCCTTCAGTTGTTTCATCTTTTAATAAAACACCTGAGAGTTTTAATTGCTCCGCACCTTTGATTAAGAAGAGTAGTTTTGTTAAAGCTTGTTCATAACTTAAGCCATTGGCATGAATGTTTGATATACAGTTGCGGTCGGCATCGGTGCTTAAATCTGCTTTTGCCTGATAGGTAAAGTAGATACCCATACTATCGGGTGAACTTAATCCGGGTCTCTCGCCGATTAAATTAATACATAATTTTGCGTTATAGTGTTCGGCTATTGCATCACCAATAGCAACTCTGCCATGTTTAACAAAGCTGATGGGGGCTAAGTGATAGTTCACCATTGTTAACGCGGGCACTAATAATGCTAAAAATGGAATAGCATGATTTTCTATGGCTTTGGATGATAAACCATCCACGACTACAATAACGGTATCAACGTTCGAAGTTTTGTTAGTCGTTAGACTGTCTTTCGATGCTTGGTTCAGTAATCGACCTAAATCTGGGCGCTGTAAATAAATGCTCTGGTTATCAGCTTGGCTTTGCAGGATTTGGCTGGGATAAGATAAGTTATCTAATTTGGTTTTAAGGGCATCGAAATTTAATGGAATATGCACTGCATCTCTGGCTAAGGCATGTGCTAATTGAAAGTCTAAATTGGCGCGGGTAGGTAAACTCATTCCGGCACGGCCCAAGCCAATTCTGGCAGGTGTTAATTGATTTAGCGGGTGCCAAGGGTCAAAAGCAATGGGGGTGTTTTTAGCTCGAGTCATTATTTCCCCTTTGCTATTTGTTGTAGTGAGGTTTTAAATAATTCTTGTATTTCAGTTATGGGTTTTAATTGATTGTGAGCATTGAAAATATTATTTTCAATTAGCCATTGTTCAAATTCTGGAGCCGGACGTAAGCCTAATACTTGTCGTATATAGAGTGCATCGTGAAAAGATGTTGATTGATAATTTAACATAACATCATCAGCGCCAGGAACACCCATTATAAAGTTACCGCCCGCCATGGCAAAGGCGCTGAGCAACATGTCCATATCGTCTTGATCGGCTTCAGCATGATTGGTGTAACAAATATCACAACCCATGGGTAAGCCCAGTAACTTACCACAAAAATGATCCTCTAAACCAGCACGGATAATTTGTTTACCATCATATAAATATTCTGGGCCTATAAATCCAACGACAGTGTTAACTAATAAGGGTTTAAATTTACGCGCAACGGCGTAAGCCCTGGCTTCGCAGGTTTGTTGATCTAAACCATGGTGCGCATTAGCCGATAGGGCACTGCCTTGTCCGGTTTCAAAATACATACAATTATTGCCAACTGTACCGCGATTTAAGCTTAAAGCGGCTTGATGTGCTTCATTAAGGATATTTAAGTTAATGCCAAAACTTTCATTGGCTTTTTGGGTGCCCGCAATGGATTGAAATACCAAATCCACTGGAACATTTTGCTCTATAGCTTTTATCGTTGTAGTGACATGCGCTAAAATGCAGGCTTGGGTAGGAATTTTATAACGCTCAATAACATCATTAAGTAAATGTAATAAACGTGCGGTGGCTTCTAAATTATCAGAGGCGGGGTTAATGCCAAT
>CAIVAH010000093.1 GCA_903903765.1 uncultured Methylococcaceae bacterium | reverse complement strand
TTATCCGCGCACTTAAAGTTTGGTACGTGTTCGGTTAGAGAAGCTTATTACGCGATTGTAGCGGCATTAGGTTCAGAACATCCTTTATTACGGCAATTGTACTGGCGAGACTTTTTTACCCACATTGCCTATCACTTTCCTAAAGTATTTGGGCATGCCTTTATTGATAAGTTTGACCCCTTACAATGGCAAAACAATCTTGAATATTTTCAGGCGTGGGCAGACGGTAGAACCGGCTTTCCTATTGTGGATGCGGGGATGCGAGAACTAAATCAAACCGGCTTTATGCATAACCGAGTTCGGATGATAGTTGCGTCTTTTTTAGTAAAAGACCTACATATCAGTTGGCGTTGGGGTGAGCGATACTTTGCGCAACATCTAGTGGATTATGACCCCTGTGTTAATAACGGTAATTGGCAATGGGCGGCCTCAACAGGTTGTGATGCCCAGCCTTATTTTAGAATTTTTAACCCTTGGTTACAGCAACAAAAGTTTGATGCTGACTGCCAATATATTTACCAGTGGCTTCCTGAGTTAAAAGGTTACACGGCTAAAACGATTCATCAATGGGATAAAAAGCACCAAACCGGCGCTTATGCAGCGCCTATGATTGATCATACTATAGAGAGTCAATGGACCAAAGCTTGGTATAAAAAATATGCTGGGGCGGAGCAGATAGAATAGATAAGAACTTCGGCTTATTAACTTTTAGGCTCAATTAATGCCTTATATTGCCGAGCAGATTCTTCAATATCATCTTTATCAAAAAGCCCACCAATAACCGCTAATAAATCAGCTCCCGCGGTTAATAATTGACCGGCATTTTCTGGCAATATGCCCCCAATAGCTACAATGGGAATAGCTATTTTAAGTTTTGCAGCTTGCAAAGTCGCTAATTCAGCAGGGGCTGCTAAAGGTTTTGAATTGGAAGGAAAAAACCGCCCGAAAGCGACATAAGTGGCACCTTGTTCTTGGGCTTCTAAAGCGCGCTCTAATGAGTTATAACAAGAAGCACCAATAATAGCTGCTGCGCCCATATGAACTCTAGCGTGTGCAATGGCACCATCTTCTTTACCGATATGCACACCATCGGCCCCTACTGCAAGGGCTAACTCTACATCATCATTAATCAATAAAGGCACATGGTGTTCATGGCAAACCTTAACTAGTTGGGTAGCTAAAGCAACGGCATCTGCTGGATTTTTATCTCGATATTGCACAACCACTGCCCCACCTTTAATAGCGGCAATGACTTCTTTAATTACGGTATCTGCCGGTTTATTGTCAGTTTGCGTAATGGCATAAAGACTTCTGGTTGGAAACTTCATAGTTCATCCTCCATCCAAAATAAACGATTAGGAATGTACTGACCCTTACCCGGTTTATATGCACTATTTAAAGAATTCCAGGTATATTCCTGCGCTTCCATTACCGCTTGAATGGGTTCCAAGCCATGGGCAATTAAAGCGGCAATACTGGTCGCTAAAGTACAACCAGAACCGTGATAACTGTGTGGCAACCGCTCCCACGTATAGGTTTCCCATATTTGATTATCATAAAACAGCTGATTGCTGACCGCCGGCGTTGATTCATGTGTTCCGGTAATTAAGACATACTCGCAACCTTGAGATAGCAACTCTAAGCCACACTCTTCTAGATCATCCAAACCAATTAGCCTACGAGCTTCTTCGCTATTAGGTGTTAATACCGTCGTAGCAGGCAGCAGAAGCTCAACAATTTCAGTTATTAACTGATCATTCGATAATTCGGTACCGCCACCGGCCGCTAAAACCGGATCTAAAATCACAGGAATATGCGGATGCGTTTTTAAAATCTCATGAATCGCATAAACGGTCTCATGATGCCCAATTAATCCAATCTTAATGGCATTGACGGTTAAATCAGCCAAGACTGTATTCGCTTGGGAGATGATATTTTCTGGGCTTTGGGGGATTAACTTTTTTACATTACAGGTATCTTGCTCCGTTAAGGCCGTAATAACACTAGCAGAATGACATTGATGACTCACTAGAGTTTCAATATCCGCTTGAACTCCAGCCCCACCACTAGGGTCGTGACCAGAAAATGAAAGTACCACAGGACGATTAATAGACATGAAGTTCCGAGAGTATTTTTATTGAATAAAAGAATTAAAATAATTAGCAAATACAATAACACTTAACCTGACGATAGGCTCATTCTTCGCATTCTAAGAATTTTCTCAAGGCTAACCCATGAAATACAAACAAATTTTACTTCTATTATCTATTCTTCCATCAAAAGCAGTTCTGGCAGGCTATTCAATTTATGACGGCCAATATGGCAACCTAACAACAGGATTGTTTCTAGAAACCGCCTCATTTGGTGAAATTGACAATCAAAGTGGCGGCTCACAAAAATACGGTTTAACTGATGGCTTTATTGATATCAATATAAAACCACATATAGAAGGCTCATTCAATACCTACAAAGATAGTAGACTTTACGGTGGTTTCTCATATGCCTATACCAATTCTGCGGGACATGATCCCTCCGGCTTTACTCACCACAGATTAGTCACCGATGCCACACAAGAAAGTGACTATACCAATTCTGGCACTTACCTAGATTATCGTGATACGGTTGCTCCGGAAGATTTATATGCAGGATGGCGATCTGGAAAAATCCTTGATAGTAATGAAAGTATCACATTTGATATATCAGGTGGAAGACAAAAATATAACATTGGTAGTGGCTTTTTAATTAGTTACGGGGCTGACAATGGTGGAAATCGTGGGGGCGGATATTTATGGCCACGCACCTCATTTGACAACACAATTATAGGTCGAATAAACATTTACAACACTAAACTTGAAGGTTTTTATCTTGAAACCAGACCTTTAGATCCTGCGGCAAGAAGAAGTTATGCAGGCACCAACTTAGAACATGCCATTTCTGACACCTCTATAATCAGCTTTAGTTATATTAATACCCAAAATAAACGTACTTTACATGACGATAACTCAACAGTTTCGCTAGGCGTTCAGACGGTAGATAACGACACTTTTGATGGTCGTTTCGAGTTTTCACCTTTAGAAAACTTTAAGTTCAATTCAGAATATGCCTATCAAGTCAAACGAACCAGCGTTACCGATAGAACAACTTTAGATGCCTCAGGCGGTTTCGGTCAATTAACTTATAAGCGAGAAGATTTATTTTTAAAACCCGCCTTAAGTTATCGTTACGCCATTCAAAGCGAAAACTTTGACGGTATGTCACCGGGTATGACCGATTGGGGCACTTGGTTTCAAGGTGAAATCAGTGGTATGTGGATGCTCTATAACACTAACTTGATTACCCACATGACTAAACTGGATATTAATCCAAGAGAAGATATATCAACCCATTTAATTTACTTTAATTATTCATTTGTTGACCCGACTGTTTTTGAGCAAACGTCTAGTGATTACGGAGATGAGGTCAATTTAATTACTGATTGGCAATATAACGAATCTTTAAAATTAACAGCAAGTCTAGCCAGCTTTATACCTAATGAAGGTGGCAAAGAATATATGGGGGGAGATGCCAACAAAACATGGTTACAAGCTATGTTTTATGCGTCATACAATTATTGATAATCAACGATCACCCAAACAAAATAAACATGAAATTTAAACTAATAATTTTTGCAAAAATACTATTGCTAGCACTATTAACCAATGTAGCGACAGCCGATACGTTAAAACTCGGAAGCATGAAGCCTGCTGAAAGCCTCCCTAAAGATGCTCAAATTGTTACGATAGGATTTCTGCCATTATTAATCCATGGTCTAGATATTTCCACCAATACCTTCTTTCTTGATACGTATGTATGGTTAAAATGGAAAGGTGATATTGATCCTACTGAATCAATGGAATTTATCAACACGGTTGATAGAGCTGATTTTGTTAAAGAATTACTATTAAAAGAACCCAGCATTTTATCTGACGGCAGTAAATATCAGATAATGCATATCGAAGGGCACTTTTTTCAGAAGTTTATGCTGAATGATTTTCCTTTAGATAAACAAAAACTTAGTATCTTTGTTGAAGATAGTAGCCATGGGTATCAACAATTCAGTTATGTTATTGATCAACAAGCGAGTGGGATTGGTGATCAACTAGAAATACCTGGCTGGGACATCAAAAACTGGAATGCAAATACGCTAATCCATGACTATGGAACTAGCTTTGGCGACATCGATAGTCTCTCTGGAGGATCGACCTATTCAGTTGCGTTTTTTGAAATCAATATTAATCGCCCTTCCAGTTACTTTATCTGGAAACTACTTTTACCCTTGTTAATAGTACTCTCAGGGGCTTGGATGAGTTTAGTACTCGATCCCAATCACATTGAAGCCAGAACAGGTATGCCGGCGACAGCTTTATTAACCACAGTATTTTTACAACAAGGTTATACAGATAATCTTCCTGAAATTGGTTATTTAGTCTTAATGGATAAAATATACGTTTTAACCTATATACTCATCGTAATTTCACTCATCAGAGGCATAAGCACAGGGTATTTTAATACAGACTTTGATGACCCAGCTCATGTTGCTAAAGTAAAAAAACAAGATCAATTTATATTAGGAGTGCAAATCAGCGTCTTTGCTGGTTATATTATCTGGTTATTAACAAATTTATAACATTATCAATTAAGAGCGGGGGGTAGCAAGTACCTCCCCCGTTTAAACAATTTCTTAGGAACCTAATCTTATAGCACTCGCTAATCAAAGTCCTCTTATGTAAGTGCAGTTCCAGTTTTGAAGTAAGACAATTAAGCCGCCTGCCACAAATCATACTTAACTTGCATACTTAACCAAAACTCAGCAGAAGTTCCCAACCATAGCGATAATCTTAATGCCATATCAGCACTAATATTACT
>CAIVAH010000092.1 GCA_903903765.1 uncultured Methylococcaceae bacterium | reverse complement strand
ATCGGCAGTCACTTCTTCTGGTGTTACACCTACAATAGAAATTGTAGAGCCATCAGCAAAAGTCCAAGTTGATGTGTTATTTTCATAAGAAACATCAGTGATTAATGCATTTAATGCAGCAAGATCAGCATCATGAGATCCTTGATCAGAAATACCTGCAAAATGGAATAATAAACTGTCTCCAGCCGTTCCATTTAGAATAGTATAGTGGCCTTGCTCATTAAATCCGAAGGTGTCATGTCCAATACCACCCACTAAAGTATCAGAACCGCCACCGCCAATTAATGTATCAGCACCTGCGCCACCTGTAATCAATTGATTGTTAGCATCACCAATAATGGTAGTACTGTCTGTACCAGTAACCAATACATTACCTGAACCCACTATAACTGCATTGCTCACATGATCTAGAACTAAAGTATTACCTGTATGCAAGTTTGACAAATTGAACCCTAAAATTTCAGTAGGGTTGTTTGAACTTATCACGATACTTTGCGGATCTGAAGCCGGTGTTGTTGAATCTGTTACAGTAACGACGTTAACTGCACCAATGAAATCTGGATTTTCTTAGACTATTATGCCAAGTTCATAACTTATGGCTATCATTTTCTGCAACCACTGACAGATCATCAGAACCCACTGGGTATGAATCGTTAATTAAGCCTGAAAGATAAATATTTGCTTCTTCAATAGTCGCATAATTTGTTAAACCTTCAGAAATTAACCCTGTGTTGGCAGGTAAATCTACTTCAGCATCAAATGTTCCGATTGCTACATTTCCAATCGTATCCGTGTTGTTCTCAACCACCACACCTAATGGATTCTGATCAGAATTGTGACCTAAAATTAACTGTGTATCAGTATCACCAATAGTTGAGGCGGCTTCGTGTCCAAAGCAATTGTCATTAATAAATTATTTTATATGAGAAAATTATTAATAATCAACCCTTTAGTGCAGATTATTTTCTGCAATAATTACTCAATATTTTGAATCTGTTCGCGTATTTGCTCTATCAACACTTTTAATTCTATTGAAATTTGCGTCATTTCTTTATCAGTTGATTTTGAGCCTAACGTATTTGCTTCTCTGTTTAGCTCTTGCATTAAAAAATCTAAACGTCTTCCGATGGGCTCTTTTTCATTAAGCACCCTTAGCACTTCGTTAATATGGGTGTTTAAACGATCTAATTCTTCGGTAATATCTAATTTTTGTGTCAGATAAACTAGCTCTTGCTCTAAACGATCAAAATCAGGCTGCACCACGAGCTCTGTTACTCTATCTGTAATTTTATTACGGATTAATTGCAAAACTTGCGGCATACGAATATTTGCCTGTGCCACAAAAGCCTGCATTTTGTGACAACGATCTTCTATTAAAATTTTAAGTTGCGCACCTTCACGTTCTCTAGTTTCTAACAATAGCGCTAGGGTTTGTTTTACTAAATGCGCAACACCTTCATTTAATAAGGACTTGTCTGCATCGGGCTCTTGTTGAATCCCCGGAAAAGCTAAGACATCAAGTGCTGAAAAAGATAATGCCGCTTGCATGTGTTCTTCAATTTGATTTGTTGCCTCTAATAATGCCGTTACCGCCTCTATATTGATATTGAATGCGCGGGCATTTTTAACTTGTTTTTTATAACTTAAAGCACATTCAATTTTACCGCGATTAATTCTTGCGGTTAACATGGCGCGAATATCAGCTTCTAAAAAGCGAAAATGCTCGGGTATTTTAAGCGTAATATCACAGTATCGATGATTGACTGTACGCAATTCACAGTTAAGCGTTAAATCTCCAATACTAGCTTCACTGCCAGCGTATGCGGTCATGCTTTTTATCATCGTTGATCCAATAAAGTGCTGATTAACTTCAAAAGGGTTACATTCTAACCTGCTCTGGGTGGACTTGCATCATTTGATAATTTTTAGTTTAGAAATTTATTTTTATAACTTAAGCATATTTACAATTTTATGCCTAAATTGAAGAGATTAAGCACACTGAGTTAAGGTATACTTTAGGGTTTAAATTTTATCGGAATAAATATGAGACCCAGCGGACGTACCCCAGATCAACTCAGAGACATCAAATTTACCTGTGGCTTTACCAAACATGCCGAGGGCTCTGTGTTAGTTGAGTTTGGAGATACCCGTGTTCTTTGCACCGCTAGTGTTGATAAAAGCGTACCGCGCTTTCTTAAAGGTAAAGGTGAGGGTTGGGTTACCGCTGAATATGGCATGCTACCCCGTTCGACTCATACCCGAATGAACCGTGAAGCATCACACGGCAAACAAGGCGGCCGTACTTTAGAGATTCAACGCTTAATCGGTCGATCTTTAAGAGCAGCCGTCGATTTAAAAGCCCTAGGTGAACATACCATTACTATAGATTGTGATGTGTTGCAGGCCGATGGTGGCACACGTACCGCCTCAATTACAGGTGGTTTTGTCGCTCTATCCTTAGCGGTTGAGAAAATGCTAGAGCGCAAATTGATTAAAACCAGTCCTATTCATGGTCAAGTAGCTTCTGTTTCTGTAGGCATCTACAACGGTGTACCCGTTTTAGATTTAGATTACGCAGAAGACAGTAACGCTGAAACAGATATGAACGTGGTCATGAATGATGCCGCGGCGTTTATAGAAGTCCAAGGTACGG
The DNA here is from genome assembly GCA_903903765.1 of uncultured Methylococcaceae bacterium. GTDB lineage: Bacteria > Pseudomonadota > Gammaproteobacteria > Methylococcales > Methylomonadaceae > Methylobacter_C. Next base: position 9,297 of record CAIVAH010000092.1, on the reverse strand, counting down.
CTGAAGGCCATGCTTTTAGAAAAGAAGAATTTGATGCCATGCTGGATTTAGCCAGTGCCGGCATTAAACAATTATTAGAAAAACAGCAAGCTGCTTTAGAGGGCTGATAGTAAGTGACTTTTTTATCTACACAACAAATCGTTTTAGCCAGCGGAAATCTAGGTAAGATTAAAGAAATTCAGGCACTTTTAACGGGACATCAAATTGTGGCCCAGTCTGCTTTTAATGTTAAAGAAGCCGATGAAACAGCGTGTACTTTTGTTGAGAACGCTTTAATTAAGGCCAGAAATGCGGCGCTGCATTGCAATTTACCCGCTATAGCCGATGACTCTGGCTTAGTAGTCGATGCTTTAAATGGTTATCCGGGGGTAATTTCAGCTCGTTATGCTGGGGTTGGCGCCACGGATCAGGATAATATCAAAAAATTACTACTTGCTTTAGAGGGTGTGCCAGAAGCCCAACGTACCGCACGCTTTATATGTGTGATGGTGTTTATGGCGCATCCTAATGATCCTTGCCCTATCATTGCTCAAGGTGCTTGGGAAGGTAGAATTTTAACTAAGCCTGCTGGCAATAATGGCTTTGGTTATGACCCAGTATTTTGGGTGCCCGAACACGAATGTGCTTCTGCTGAACTCTCTGCGACTCAAAAAAATGCCATTAGTCATCGAGGGCAAGCAATTAATACATTAACTCATATGCTTAAAGCGAACGGGCTATAAACCCCTTATGTTGGTGGATAAATGTATCTCTATAGCAGAACAATTTACTGATAGCATTAAGTGTTATGATTCAATCAGTAATGGGCTTATCAATGATACCTATTGGGTCGTATCAAATTCAACTATATTAATTTTACAGCGTCTTAACCAAGAAGTTTTTCCAGTACCTGAGCAGATTTTGGCTAACCTGCAGCGCTTAACGACGCATATTAAACAGCAACCCATTGAAACTGTTAAGTTAAAAATACCGGCTTTATTAAAAACTCACGCCCAACAAGATTTTTTTAAAGATGAGCAAGGAAATTATTGGCGGGCATTAGAGTTTATAGACAATACCCTGAGCTTAGAATCTTTGACTTCTTTGCAGCAAGCCCAACAAATTGGCTTTGCTTTAGGACATTTTCATTGTTTAGTCAGTGACCTGAATGTCGATGATTTATATGACACCTTACCGGGCTTCCATATTGCTCCAAACTATTTAACGCAATATCAAACTGTTTTAGATGCCTATGCGGGTCAGTTTAATGACTTGAGCGAATTTTGCCGCGATTATATTGCCCAACATGAAGCGTGGGTATCAGTTCTAGAAAACGCTAAACAGCAAGGTGATTTGACCTTAAGAGTGATTCATGGAGATCCTAAATTAAATAACTTTTTGTTTGATATCGATAGCCAGCTAATTGTCAGTCTTATTGATTTAGATACGGTTAAACCGGGCTTGGTGCATTATGATATTGGAGATTGTCTGCGCTCGGCCTGTCATCAGTTAAGCACACATGAGTTTGATTTGGAAACTTGCCAGGTTATTTTAGAAAGTTATTTAGCCGAGGTTAAACCGTTTTTTTCTGTAGCCGATTATGACTATTTATTTGCCGCTATCCAATTAATTCCTTTTGAATTAGGCATCCGCTTTTATACCGATTATTTGCAGGGTAATCGCTATTTTAAAGTAACGGAACCCGACCAAAACCTAAACCGAGCAGTAGCCCAATTCAAATTATCAGCCAGCATTAGCCGACAAGAATTAGCAATAAAAACGATAATTGAATGCTTACGATCATGAACCAATTGAGCTTAGCTGAACTATTAAAGGTTTTTCCGTATTCAGGTGAATTAATGTGGATGGGCGTTAGACCCGCTAAAGGCGAACCCATGATAGTGGTAGATGAAGTGATTGCCGATACCCGACATGGTTTAATCGGAGATCGATATAATGGCAATAGCGGTCGCAGGCAAGTGACTCTTTTACAGTATGAGCATTTAGCTAACTTAGAATCTATGTTACGCAAAACAATACCGCCAGAAATTTTACGAAGAAATTTACTGATAAAAGGCGTTAATTTATTAGCGTTAAAAAACTGCCACTTTACGATAGGTACTGCGGTATTTCAAATGACCGGCTTGTGTCACCCTTGCTCAAAGATGGAGAATAAATTAGGCCCGGGGGGCTATAATGCGATGCGCGGTCATGGCGGGATTAATGCCCAAGTTTTGCAGGGCGGCATAATACGCATTGGTGATAAATTAACGGTATTAAATGATTAGGTATTTATTAGCGAAATTTACCAAATTATTTGATACGCGTATCTTTTGCTTGCTGGACAAGTTTTAACAAATAACTTACGATTCACTCATTCAAATCGCTATCGGAATAGATTATTATGAAAAAAATATTTAGCTTCACAGTTTTATTGTCAATATTGTCGGGTAGTCCGATGGCAAATGCACAAAATCAACTAGCTGATCCGCTATTTGTAATTTTAGATGTGGTGTTGTATAGACCTGTTGGCGTGATTGTAACCGGATTAGGTACGGCTGCATTTGCCGGCATTAGTCCTTTAGTGGCTTTAGCATCTATTCCTAAACCCCATGATGCCTTTCAAAAAACTGCCGGTATTTTAGTCTTAGCTCCTGCGGCTTATACATTCGCAAGACCCTTAGGCGATAAAAGTTATCCCTATGATGAATCAACTGATCGACATTTAAAAGATTCACCTGATGTTAATTCGACGGTTAAGGTAGCCCCACCCACGCCTGTCGTTGCACCGGCTACACCGGTTGCTCCTGTTAAACCGAGCGTTACGCCACCTACAGATAAACCAGCCGTAGTTAACGGCTTATAATAGACAATGTCAATTTAAAAGGCTTATTGATCAATAAGCCTTTTAAATCATTATCTAATCTCTGTTATGCTTTAGGCGGCACATAGCCTTCTGGCATATCATTATTATTCTCAAACAGAAATTTAGTTCTTTCTTCTGCTAAAAAAGCTCTAGCTTTAGGATCGAAACTCGCCAATCTGTTTTCATTAATCAACATGGTTTGTTTGTTTAGCCAATCTTTCCACGCCTGTTTTGATATATGTTCATAGATTTCTTGGCCTTTAGGGCCTGGAAAAGGCGGCTCATCAAAACCCTCTGCTAATATACCAAGTTTTACGCAGTTAACCATTCTAGTCATTGTTGTTCTCAAGTCTTTTGTTGAAGTAATAATTTAATCGGCGCTGGTAGCCCAAGGCTACCTATGTCTGACTCTTTATACCAGACAGTTTGATCAGCTTCCATCACAAAATTTATAGGGTTATCTGTGTGGATAATTAAAGTGCTGTAGTCTAAATGATAATGAGAAAATGTGTGGCGCTGTGGCGCTAAGGTTTGGGATTTAATAATTGGCAGTTCTTTGGCATTACACCAAGCCAATGCTGAAATAATGCTTTCAAATTCTGGTAGACTCCATAAGCCTCCCCATATACCTGAGGGCGGTCTTTTTATAAGCGCTATCTCTTGTTGCTTGTTTTTTAACAATAAAAAAGTGAGTTGTTTTACTGGAATGGCTTTTGATGGCTTTGGGGTAGGTAATAAATGCACGCTATCAGTCGCATTTGCCACACAATGGCTATTGAGCGGGCATCGAAGACAAGCTGGCTTACTCCGCGTACAAACGGTAGCACCCAAATCCATCATAGCTTGCGTGTAATCAGCTACTCGCTGTTCCGGTGTTAATTCTTTACTGATCTGCCATAATTGCTTATTAACTTGGCTACTACCTGGCCATCCGGATATGCCTTTAAAACGCGTTAAGACTCTTCTAACGTTACCATCAAGAATAGGGTGACTGTTTTTAAAGGCAATGCTTAAAATAGCACCTGCAGTTGATTGACCTATGCCTGGCAAAGCCATTAATTCTGCAATATTGTTCGGAAAATAGCCCTGTGTTGCAATAATTTGCGCAGTTTTGTGCAAATTTCGCGCCCGAGCATAATAGCCTAAACCCGCCCATAGATGTAATACCGCATCGATAGGCGCTGCTGCAAGATCTTCAATATTAGGGTACTTAGCAATAAAGTTATTAAAATACGGTATAACCGTTGTTACCTGAGTTTGTTGAAGCATGGTTTCAGATAGCCAAACTCGGTAGGGGGAGATATCTTGTTGCCAAGGTAAATCTTTTCGGCCATTTAAATCAAACCAATTAAGCACATTTTTTTTAAAATCTTCAGGAGCCATATAATTAGGGTACAGGGTTAACTTAAATGCTTTAGGTTTGAGGGTTTAATACTTGGCTATTATCGAATATCATGTGACTCTGGAGCGAGAAAAATTCTAGAATTTTTCAAATATTAATAATAAAAATTAGCATATAAGGGGGAAACATGGCGTTTATTGCAATATTATCCGCAATTGCGATTGTGGTATGGTTTTATAAAAGTGCTTTAACTGCAGGCGAAAATGGGATTAAGTGGTCCACCGTTGGTGTTGTTGGATTTTGGATTGCTTGGTGGATTGTTAAACTGACTGTGGTGAGTGGCTTAGCTGGTTTGGCCGCTAAAGGCGCGTTTTTTGGTTTTATCGTCATGTTGTTACCTACCCTAGCAGGTTTAGCAACAGTCTATTTAGTAAGAAACAAGTTGTTGGCGGATGCTGCTAATAAGTAATAAAAAAGCGCAAGCACTATAAAGTGCTTGCGCTTTAAACAGCTTATAATTTATCAGCGTTTTGATCTAAATATTCAGCAACACCCGCTGGGCTTGCATTCATACCTTTGTCGCCTTTATTCCAACCAGCTGGGCAAACTTCACCATGTTCTGTGTGGAATTGAAGCGCATCAACCATACGTAATAACTCATCCATATCACGACCCAATGGCAAATCGTTAACCACTTGATGACGAACCACACCATTAGTGTCAATTAAGAAAGTACCACGGAATGCAACACCCCCTGCTGTTTCAACATCATAATCTTTAGCAATGCTATGTGTTAAATCAGCTGCCATTGTATAACGCACTGGGCCAATACCACCTTGATTGATAGGTGTGTTTCTCCAAGCATTGTGTGTAAAGTGTGAATCAATAGAAACCGCAATTACTTCAACGCCACGATTTTTAAATTCATCCATACGGTGATCTAGAGCGATCAATTCACTTGGACAAACGAAAGTAAAGTCTAGTGGGTAGAAAAATACAACGGCATATTTACCGCTAGTTGCATCAGAAAAGTTGAATGCGTCAACTATTTCACCATTACCTAGTACGGCAGGAACTGTAAAATCGGGGGCTTGTTTACCAACTAATACGCTCATTGTTTAACTCCAAAAATAATTGAAAAAGCAAAAGGTTATAAACTTCAGTACCAGTAACTATCGTAATGGTATCGATATATTCTACACTGAAATACTTGGTATTTGTCTAGTCTTGTTGTCTGATAATTTGCTTTTTTTCAAGAAAGTGCAATATTTGCAATATTAAAGTTACAAAAATATTACATTATTACAATTTAAAGTCTATAATTGACTCTAACAGTTAGGCTACATAGCATTGCCGTTAACTTCAATCTATTATAATCCTTCGTTAAGAGGTGTATTTTGCCAAAAAACAAACATATAACTGAGCCTGACTCATTCGGTTTTCAAGTGCGTATCGTTAGACGTGGTAAAGAAAGTAGCCGTTATTTTTCGCATAAGTTATGGGGGAATAAATCCAAATCTTTAAGTGCGGCAATTACTTGGCGGGATCAGATGTTGGTCGTTTTAAAGGGTAGTAAGACGCGTTTTTTAAAGCCCCCCAAAAATAAAACCACTACAGGAGTTACCGGTGTTTCTAGAACCATCAAGTATGATCATAGAAAAGATAAGAACTATCTTTGTTATACGGTATTTTGGGTAAGCAATGGCAAGTCCAGAAATAAAACATTCCAAGTTGGCAACATAGATAAAGTGACAGCTGATGATGAGTTACACGCTTTTAGAACTGCAAAATTATTTAGAATTTGCTACGAAATTTCTATAGATAACGATATACCTTTCCATGATGATAAGTTTGCAGGCTGGAAAAATGTGCGTTTATATGACGATCCTGAATTAGGTGCAGTCAATTAATTCTTCTTACATATACTCAATAGTCTAAAAAGGTTGCAAATAATATAGTATTTTGTAACCTTAAATTGTATCCGAGATATTAAACTGCTCAATGATTCCGTCTAATTCATCTAAGCTTGCATAAGTAATCACTAGTTTGCCTGAACCATTGTCTTTATGATCAATAGTCACCTTGGCACCCAGCTTTTCTGTTAGGGTGTTTTGTAGGCGCAAGGTATCGTTATGAATGATTTTAACAACTGGAACTTTTGGTTCTACTTGGCTTTCTTTTACTAAACGCTCTGTTGCTCTTACTGTAAGTCCGTCTTTAACAACCTTATTCGCTAAGGTGACTTGTTTAGGGCCATCAACCGCTAATAAGGCTCTGGCATGACCCATTTCTAATTGATTAGAAGCTAATAATTTTTTTACTTCAGGTTGAAGATCAATTAATCTTAAAAGATTAGTCACCGTAGTTCTAGATTTACCAATCGCTTCAGCAATAAGCTGATGCGTCATCTCAAATTCATCAATTAACCGCTTTAAAGCTTCAGCTTCCTCTAATGAATTTAGATCTTCTCTTTGAATATTTTCAATTAACGCCATAGCCATTGCAGACCGGTCATCAATTTCTTTTATAACAACCGGAACTTGTGGAAGTCCCACTACTTGCGCAGCACGCCAGCGTCTTTCACCTGCAATAATTTCGTATTTTTCAAAGCCAACTTTTCGCACCACAATCGGTTGAATAATGCCTTGCGCTTTAATGGAGTCCGCTAACTCTTGGAGTTTCTCGGGATTTATATCTTGGCGTGGCTGATATTTACCGCGCTGCAGATATTCTATAGGCAGTGTTTGTAAGTGCTGTTTATCCTTTTCCTTTTCTTCTTTAACAGAAACATCACCTAATAAGGCATCTAGCCCACGACCTAATCCACGTTTAGTTGAAGACATTTTTTCTCTTTATTATGGGTAACAGTACGTTAGTTATTTATATAAGTGGGTAAGCTATTTATGCTTTAGGACAATCTTAACGGTTTAACAACAAGTCTTCAAATTCAAATAATAATGTTCTTAAACTCTCCGCTTCTTTTAGCAAATATGCAGCATTTGAAACATGACTAGCATCCGCTATGCACATAGAATTTTCATCATTAAAGCTATTACTTTCCATAATATTATCGACGACGTTATTAATATTTTGTACTTGATTATCTTCGACCGTTGATACATTAACCAGTAATGCTTCAAGCCCTCTACCCAAGCCTCTTTTTTTTATGGTCATGCGTATTATTTATTTCTATTGAGCATTTCTTCTGCTAAAGCAATATAAGCTAAGGTTCCACGCGAAGATTTATCGTAGTTGATAACTGGCAAACCATGACTAGGTGCTTCAGCTAAACGAATATTTCTTGGAATACAAGTTCTAAAGACTTTATCACCAAAGTAGCGAATTAACTGCTCTGAAACGTCTTTAGTTAAACGATTTCTATCATCGAACATTGTTCGTAAAATTCCTTCTAAATGTAAATTAGGATTTACAGTATTTTGAATATTTTGTAATGTACTCATGAGTGCAGAGATACCCTCAAGTGCGTAATATTCGCATTGCATAGGAATTAATAAGCTATCTGCAGCCACCATTGCATTTAACGTTAGCATGTTTAATGAAGGCGGGCAGTCTATTAAAATATAATCAAAATCATCTTTAATAGAATTTAAGGCATCAGCCAATCGCAATTCTTTACGATCCGCATGAATCAATTTAATTTCTGCAGCAGTTAAATCTTCATTGCCGGCAATAACAGAAAATTTAATATTCTCTTGATAAATAATAGTGGCTGCTGCAGGTATGTCTTCCATTAAAAGATCATAGCTGGAGTATTTAACTTCTTGTTTATCAACACCACATCCCATCGCGGCATTCCCTTGGGGATCTAAATCTATCAGTAACACGCGCTTTTCAAAAACGGCTAAACAAGCGGCTAAGTTAACACTGGTGGTCGTTTTTCCTACGCCACCTTTTTGGTTGGTTACGGCAATTATTTTTCCCACACAGTTTCCTCGAATTATTTAGTTAATTGAATTTTAACCAGACATCTTTCCGCATCTACATCCGGAACATGAATAGGAATAATGGTTGTTTGGGCGCCGTCTAGCTCAGGAATGTCTGTTGCCTGTCCCTTCATTGCTAATAAAATACCCTGCTCGCTGAGTAAACGGGTGGTTAATTCTATAATATCGGGCAAACTCGCAAAAGCTCGGGTAATTACAGTATCAAAGTTAAACTCTGGTTGATACTGTTCCACACGGATGTGGCAAACAGTAACGTTTTTTAGGCCCAATTCGAGAATAGCTTGTTGTACGAAGCGAGTTTTCTTAGCGTTACTATCCAATAAGGTAAAGTGCATACTAGGATAATAGATAGCTAATGGTATACCCGGCAAGCCCGCACCAGTGCCAATGTCAATGATTCTAGGGCCTTGCACATAAGGCGCTACTGCTAGGCTATCTAATATATGCAGACCAATCATGGCCTCTTTATTTCTAATAGCCGTTAAATTATAAGCTTTATTCCATTTTTCGAGTAATTGCACAAACGCCAATAACTGGGTAACCTGCTGGTCGTCTATAGAAATATCTAAAGCTTCAAGCCCCGTAAGTAATGATTTTTTACAGGTTTCCATTAAGCACTTTTCTTCTTTAAGTAAACTAATAATAAAGAAATGGCTGCCGGTGTCATGCCCGGAATACGAGAAGCTTGGCCTAATGTTTCTGGACGTTGAGCCTTAAGTTTTTGACTCACCTCATTAGATAAACCAGGAACGCCGGTATAATCTAAACTATCAGGTAGTTTTAATTTGTCGTAGCGAGATGTTTTATCAATTTCTGTTTGTTGTCTAACAATATAGCCCGCATATTTGGCCTGAATTTCAACTTGCTCGCCGACCAATTCGTCAATGGTTTCTCCACCTTCTAGAAAACCTAATAAACGTTGCACATCAACTTCAGGTCTACGCAATAACTCCATTAAATTAGCTTCTTTAAGCAAAGGTTTACCCCAAATATCAGCCACTTGTTCTGCTTGAGGTGTTTCTGCTCTAATCCATTTTTTTTGTAACGCTTCTTGGAGGTTTGCTACAGACGCCCGTTTAGTTTCAAAAGCTTGCCAACGTTCATCATCCACTAAACCTAAATCGCGCCCTTTTTCAGTTAAACTT
>CAIVAH010000091.1 GCA_903903765.1 uncultured Methylococcaceae bacterium | reverse complement strand
TTAATAGAATTAAAAATGCCCTAATTATGGAGCAATTTCAACACAGTATAGTTGATAGTAGCTTTGCTACGAATTATGATGTTGAGAGTTTTTTTAAAATTCAGAACCAACAACGTGACTTAAGTTATGTGACCATTAGTCTTGACCCTGCGGCGGGTCAACCTACTACTGAAGAAATTTCAAGTTATTATCAGCAACATCAAGACTCTTATAACACGCTAGAGCAATTATCGGTTGAGTATGTGGAACTTAAGCTTGAGGATTTAGCTAAAAAAGTGCCGGTGTCTGATGATAAGTTAACAGCTTATTACGATGAGCAAAAGGAACAATACTCGGCGCCAGAACGAAGAAAAATTAGTCATATCCTGATATCCATTAATGACAAAGTCACTGAAAAGGATGCCTTAGAAAAAGCTACGAAAGCCAAGCAAGAGTTAGCAAAGAAAGATTTTGCATCGTTAGCCGCAGAGATATCGGATGATAAATTAACCGCTAAAAAAGGCGGAGATCTGGGCTTGTTTAATGTGGGCGTAATGGAGAAAGCCTTTGAAGATTCTGCGAGCTCTTTAAAATTAGGTGAGGTTTCTGAACCGATTAAATCATCGTATGGATATCATTTAATTAAGGTTACAGAGTTAGTACCTGCTAGTACAAAATCATTTGAGAGTGTGAAAACGGATGTCATTAAAGCTTATCAGAAAACTCAAGCAGAAAATGCATTTTATGAAGCGAGTGAGAAATTAACGCAATTAAGTTATGAGCATCCTGATAATTTGCAATCAGTCTCTGAGGCGTTGGGTTTAACGGTACAAAAATCAGGTTTATTTACAAAAGAAAGGGGTGAAGGTATTGCTGCTGAAGAAAAAGTGCGTAGCGCGGCATTTGCAGAAGAAATACTTCAGGGTAATAACAGTACGCCGATTGAAAAAAATAATGAGCATTTAGTTGTATTAAGATTGTTAGAGCACAAACCTGCTGCAAAACGTGAATTGAATGAAGTTAGATTAGAAATTTCAGTTGTGTTAGCACAAGAGAAGGCACAAAAACTTGCTTTAGAAAAAGCTCAAAAAATCAAAACCAGTTTAAATACAGGTAAAGACTTTAAAGACGTAGCTACAGAAAATAAATTGGATATTAAAACTGAAACTGCGTTAGTCCGTGGTAAAAGTAAGTTGCCAGAACTTTTAACAGAAGCTGTGTTTAAAGCGGCTAAGCCGGTCGGTGATAAGTCTAGTATATTTGTAGTAGCCTTACCTTCTGGTGAGCAAGTAGTTGCTAAGCTATCAAAAGTTACCTCTGGTGCTATGAGTGATGATGATAAAAAACAAATGGAGTTAGCAAAGAAAAATCTGGCTAATGCCTTTGGTCAAAGTGATTTCAATCAAGTTTTAAATAGCTTACAGTCTAATGCAGATATAACAATAAATAAAAAAGTTCAGCCTCAATAAGCTAATAAAATTTTAATAAAGGGAGCTTAAGGCTCCCTTTTTTTTGTCTAGTTATCTTTAATTTACACCCGAAACAGATGATTCGGTACAATTAATATATCTATAGTCTTTTCAGTAATGTTCATTTTTTGTTTATGAAGATGAGAAACTACCTTATTCCAATACTGTTTATTTTATTAAGCGGTTGCGAGGATCTACAACTTAATAATCCTTATGCAGAAAATGAAGGCAAACAAAGTGTTTTGTATCAATCATTTTCAGAACGCCCTAAACATCTTGATCCCGCTGTAGCATATAGTGAGAATGAATATGCTTTTATAGCGCAAATTTATGAGCCACTCTTTCAATATCATTATTTAAAAAGGCCTTATCAGTTAACGCCATTAACAGCGACAAAAATGCCCGAAATCATATATCTTAATAATGAGGGTAAAGTGTTAGCTGAAAATGCTGCGGAGCATGTCATTGCATATACAGATTATGTGCTTAATATTCAGCCGAATATCCAATATCAACCGCATCCTGCGTTGGCTAGAAATGCACAGGGTGCATATTTTTATCACAACCTAACTGCCGAGCAAATTCAGAATTACAGCACGTTAAGTGATTTTAAAGAGGTAGGAACTAGAGAGTTAACGGCCGAAGATTATATACAGCAAATTAAACGCTTAGCTCATCCTAAGATACAGTCGCCCATTGCTGAAATTATGAAAAACTATATTGTCGGGTTTGATGATTTCTCAAAACTAGTTGCTAGCAAGAAAAAGACTGATATTAAATCATTGTCTATGGCGGGTTTAGAGGTTATTAATTCTTATCAATATCGTATTCGTATCAAAGGTAAATATCCGCAGTTTTTATTTTGGTTATCAATGCCGTTCTTTGCGCCTATGCCATGGGAAGCAGATGTGTTTTATGAGCAAACTGGTTTAGCAGATAAAAACATTACCTTAGATTGGTATCCCATTGGTACTGGACCGTATCTTTTAGCTGAGAATAATCCAAATAGACGGATGATTTTAGAAAAGAATCCAAATTTTCATACAGAAACCTATCCCTCTCAAGGTGAAAGCGAAGATCAAGAAAAAGGTTTGCTAGACGATGCGGGGAAAAAATTACCTTTTATAGATAAAGTTGTATTTATGCTAGAAAAAGAAACTATTCCCTATTGGAATAAGTTTTTACAAGGTTATTATGACGCCTCTGGTATTGCTTCAGATAGTTTTGATCAGGCGATTCAATTTACTGGATCTGGTGGTGTTGCCTTAACTGAATCGATGAAAGAGAAATCTATTCAATTACAAACCTTAGTGGAAACTTCTGATTTTTACATGGGTTTTAACATGTTGGATGCAATCGTGGGTGGCGATACAGAAAGAGCCAGAAAGTTGCGCCAAGCTATTTCAATAGCGGTAGATTATGAAGAATTTATATCGATATTTAGAAATGGTCGAGGCTTAGTTGCACAAGGTGTTATTCCACCGGGTATTTTTGGTTTTGCAGAGGGTAGGGATGGTGTTAACCCTTACACATTTAACTGGAAAGACGATAAAGCACAGCGTAAAAGAATAACAGAAGCACAGCAATTATTAGTAGAGGCAGGCTATCCCAATGGCATTGATCCAAATACTAAAGAAGCTTTAATACTTAATTTTGATACCGCTTCGGTGAGTGTTGATGATCGCCCTATGATGAATTGGTATCGAAAGCAGTTTGAAAAGATTGGCATCAAATTAGTTATAAGGGCTACAGATTACAATCGTTTTCAGGAAAAAATGCGTTCAGGGAATGAGCAGATTTTTGTTTGGGGTTGGAATGCAGATTATCCAGATCCTGAGAACTTCTTTTTCTTACTGTATGGGCCAAATTCAAAAGTGAAGTTTGGCGGCGAGAATGCGGTTAATTATCAAAGTGCAGAGTTTGATCGTTTATTTGAAAAGATGCGTAATATGGATAATACCCCGGAACGTTATCAAATAATTCAACAAATGCAAGAAGTGGTAAGGCATGATGCGCCGTGGATATTTGGTTTTCATCCTAAGAGTTTTTCTTTGTATCATAGTTGGTATAGTAATTTAAAACCTAATTTAATGGCTAATAATCGACTTAAATACACGCGATTAGATAATGAAACTAGAATAGAAAAACGTAAATTGTGGAATCAGCCGGTGCTATGGCCGATTTATATCTGTTTAATTATTGTAATAGGTGTAATTTTTGTATTAATGATCTCACGTTATAGCAAGAGAGAAATTAAATGATTCAATATATTATTCGTCGCTTTTTATACGCTATACCATTATTAATTGGAGTGAACATACTTACTTTTGTATTGTTTTTTGTGGTGAACAGTCCTGATGACATGGCTAGAATGCAGTTAGGTCAAAAACGCGTTACAGAGCAAGCCATTAATAACTGGAAGCAACAACATGGTTATAATTTGCCTTTATTGTGGAATGAAAAAGCTCAGAGCCAAGAGAAGGTCACGCAGACTATTTTTTATCAAAAATCAGTCGGCTTATTTCTATTTCGTTTTGGGGTGTCAGATAGTGGCAGAAATATAGGTGCTGATATACAAGAGCGTATGTGGCCGAGTTTGGCTTTAGCCTTGCCCACTTTAATTGTGGGTTTAGTTGTTGATATTAGTTTTGCATTGATGATGGTGTTGTATCGTAATCGTGCGGTAGAACGTATCGGTCTTGTGGTGTGCGTGGTCTTATTATCAATTTCATCTTTGTTTTATATAATTGGTGGCCAATTTATATTTGCCAAGTTACTAAAATGGGTGCCGATATCCGGTTACGATGATGGGTTTTCTGCGTTAAAGTTTTTGATATTGCCCGTATTGATAGGCGTGTTTTCTGGCTCGGGCTCGGGTGTGCGTTGGTATCGAACTTTATTTTTAGAAGAAGTAGAAAAAGATTACGTAAGAACAGCTAGGGCAAAAGGTTTAACAGAAACACAAGTCTTGTTTAAACATGTGTTGCCAAATGCATTAATTCCCATATTAACGGGGGTGGTTGTTATCTTGCCGCTGTTATTTATGGGTAGTTTAATCATGGAATCATTTTTTAGCATTCCTGGCTTGGGGAGTTATACCCTAGATGCAATTAATAGCCAAGATTTTGCAATAGTACGTTCGATGGTATTTTTAGGTTCTGTGCTATATGTGTTGGGCTTATTGCTGACGGATATTTCTTACACCATAGTCGATCCAAGAGTGAGGTTGTCTTAATGGTGGTATTGTGGACAGATGCATTAATTTACCTACTGCTTAGCAGTGTGTTGGGTTTAGTGATTTATATGCGTAAGCAAGATCATATGCAAAGGCCCATTAATAAAATAGCCCAAAACAGGGTAGGTATTGCGGCACTGGTTATTTTAGTGTTTTTTATAGTGATTGGATTAGTTGATTCAATTCACTTTAAGCCCAGTGATACTAAAAGTACAGAAATTATCAGTGTTTTAGATTTTTGGGCTTCTAATTTAAGAGATCATAGCGAAAAGACTTACTCAGCGCCGTTTTCAACCCACTTATATAGCAAAGAAATCATGGTCTCTCCCGATGGGGTCGTGCATTGGGATTATCCAAGGTTATCACACGGTGGACGACATATCTATCTGCCAGAACATCAATTGATATTGGATATTTTAAAAAAAATAGCTATTGGTTTGTT
>CAIVAH010000090.1 GCA_903903765.1 uncultured Methylococcaceae bacterium | reverse complement strand
GTGCTAATAAAGATAAGAGTTATACAACGCATGCCATGAGCCCCGCCGCTGTTTTAGATGTGTATGAATCTATAAAACACCAAACACCACCCCCGTGCTTTTTGCTGAGTATAAAAGCAGAAAAATTAGAATTAGGTGAAGGTTTAAGTAGTGAAGCAACACAACATTTTCGAGCTGCTTGTATGTTTACCGAACTATTATTGCAAAACCCGGATTATACTTATTGGCTAACGCAATCCAATCATAAGCACTAAGCAAACTATTAATAGATAAATTCTATAGTCATTGGATAGCGGTAATATTCACCGTTACTTGAGCGAATTGCCGCTACTAAACAAAATACCAAATTTAGTACCACGATTAACCAAGGTAAAAAGAAGCCTATCAATACAATGACTAATACCCAACTGACTGCATAATAAACCAAAGTGGTTAATTGCCAATTAAGGGCATTTCTAGCGTTATCTTTAACCCAACCATCATTTTTGACTAAGTAAACAATTAAGGCAGGTACGAAGCCAAAAAAGATCCCACCTAAATGCGTCAAAACAACGATTAATTTATCCGCCTCTGAATTTCTGTTAATTCGCCTAATGTTCATTGCCTAATAATTTCCAATATAATCCATTTTACCTATATCTACCCCGTTATGACGCAGAATGGCGTAAGTGCAAGTTAAGTGAAAATGGAAATTCGGGATAACAAAGTCTAATAAATACGGTTGTCCTAAAAAGCTAAAAGAGCGACTACCAAATTTTACCGTTATATCGCGTTCTTCACTGCCATCAATTTGCTCTGCAGTCAGAGTTTGTAAAAAAACTTGAGTTTTAAGTACGCGAGCTTTTAAGTCGGCAAATGTTGCTTCGTTATCTTCATAACTTGGCAGATCGATGCCTGCTAAACGTGCACCACAGCCTTTAACCATGTCAGTCGCAATTTGAATTTGTTTGCTTAAAGGAAACATATCAGGTGCTAAACGCCCATTAACAAAAATAGCTTCGTTAATATTCTTAGCTTCAGCATAGGCTTGGGCTTTATCGAGAATGACCAACAAATTATCTAACATACTAATAAAAGAAGGGACTGACGCTTGGTACATTGATATAGTCATGCGAATAACTCCAGAAAATACAGATTTTTGGTGGATTTAATAAGATGGCTTATTATAAAGCAGTTTTTACCCTTGCTAGTTAATCAATGTGCACAATCTCCATCATTAATTCTATGAAAAAACTACTGTCGATAATTTTTTTAGTAACAATATCTCTCAATGTCTCGGCAAAAGATTTTAAAAAAAATTTGCATGCCGTACAAAAAAACAATCACCACAAAACACAACCTCTACCTAACAAAAAAACACATCCTCTACATAACAAAAAAGCACTACCTTTACACAAAGCATCTAAACAAAATTACAAAGAAGACCACCAGCACTTTCAAACTGCTACTAAATTAAATAATAATGTGTTCGAAAAAGAACTAGAAGAGGGTTTGCATGCAGCACAACAAGGAAATTACCCAAAAGCCTTGCCGTTACTTGATAAGGCAGCTAAACAAAAAAACCCAATGGCATGGGTGGTATTAGGATTAATGTATTTAAATGGCAAGGGAGTTAAACAAAATTATATAGAAGCTTATGAACATTTTTTAAGCGCCGCAAAAGCCAATGACGCTGATGGCCAATTCAATTTAGCCAAAATGCTTGAACTCGGCTTAGGGACTAATCGAGACGAAAAAGCAGCAAAAAACTGGTATCAACAATCTGCATCTCAAGGCTATGCAGATGCTCAATTGCGTTTAGGCCTAATGTATAAAAATGGTCAAGGTACAGACCAAGATTATAAATTAGCGAAAAAATGGTTTTTAGCAGCCTCACTACAAGGTGATCCTGATGCGCAATTTATGCTAGGTCTAGCATTTTTAAATGGTCAGGGCACAGAAAAAGATCTAATAAATGCCGCTGCTTGGTTAAATTTAGCCGTTAATAATGGTAGCAAAGAAGCTAGCAAAGATCTGGATAGTATTAATCAGCAATTAACTGAACAACAACGTCAAACCGCAAAAGACTTAGGTCTTACCTGCGCCTCGTCATCTTATACTAAATGTTAACTAAAATTCAGTATCATTTTGACAACTAGCATTTTTAATAACGCAACTGTAAAGTGCAATAGTTTTTTCATAAATCTGACGAATACAGTTAATTTCAGTACCGCAGGCATATTTGTACTTTATAGACTCACGCCAAATTAATTTAGTCTTCTCTATATCAATTAATTTGGCCTGTTTATAAAGTGTCATATTTTTAACATCTAAAGAGGCCAATGCGGTAGTAGCACAAATAGTTTTATCAGTTGGTGTTACCGCTTTATGACAATCAAAACTAGGCACAACTAATTGAGCTTTATTATCTAGCCCTATATCCACTGATTCTTCTGGGATTATTTCTGATTCCGCTGACTGTTGAGCCACTGAAGATAAAGGTGTCGGCGTCACTAAAACGGGTTCTACATTAACTACTAAAGGTTTATCCATATATACATTAAGTATATTTTCAAATAAATGCTCCCAAGCATAACTATCAAACTTAACCAGTGTATCTTTAGGATTAACCTGAATGTTAACAACATAATTTATCTGTTGTATGAAAACATTTTCTTTATTATCTAGACCGAGCTCCTTAGCATATTGATTTAATGGGCTTTGTTTACTCTTAACCCTATTGTCGCTTACGGCGTCTAACAACGGTGGAGGTACAGAAATTTTTAATTTAGCTGTACATTGCCCCATGCGTTTTGAAGTATCTTTATTAAGTATTTTAACATCCTCAATATCAATATCTACCAAGGCCAAAACTTCCTTGACCTTAGTCTCAATTAACGTTGACGCCTGTACCTCTTTAGCTATTACATTATTTGTAGCCATTAATGCAATTTGTTCTGATAAATATCTTTGAAACAATTGTTCTATATTAGCCGATGTACAATAATTATCTGTTGAACTACAGGCGGATAAGAGAACTGCTATCATTAACGAACTAATCTTCTTAAAATCCATCATTTACAAAAGCAATAATAATTGATACAAATTACTTCATCGGTGGAGGTGGCGGCGGATTACCCGCTGGCGGAGGTGGGATTGGCTTAGAAGATGCGGGTGGTGGCGGTGGCACAGGCGTCTGAACCGGTGCAGTTTGTGCTGTTGAGCCAGAAAATTGGCCCGATACAGGCACTTGATGACCTTTTGCATACATACATTGAATATAAGCTGAATCATAAAGTTGTTGATCTGCATAACTAGGGTAATTAACCGAACTAGCACCCAATGCCCCCCCGGCGACTAAACCACTACCCGCACCAATCGCGGCCCCGGTACCTCCACCAATTGCTGCGCCCGTCAATGCACCGACAGCAGTACCCACCCCAGCCCCTATCAGGGTATTACTATTAATAGCTGGATTTGACTGCCCTACTCCACCCACTTGAAATAAAGCATATTGTCTACAAACCGCATCATCATTTCGAAATTGATCAAATGACAAACCGGTACCCGGTAAAACTAAAACTGAAGGTGCATTAGGTAAACTTGCGCATGCTGTTAATAATGCGATAAGAAAAATTAAAAAATATTGACGCATAACTATCATCTATTATTACCTTGATTTTGATTAGCAGGACTCGGTTCAACTTGTTGCCATCCGTTGGGACAATCTTTCACGTAAGGATAATAACCCTCGGGATTACTACAATGATACCAATATCCGGGTGGATATTGTTTAGCAACCTGAGTTGGAGCGGGAGCACTTTGTTGAATATAAATGGGTGGCGTGACTGGAACTGGGACAGTAACTACCGTAGGGGGAACGACATAAGGTCGATAAGTATATGGATAATAATCATAAGCCCCATAACCATAACCTAAACTATAGCCGATACCTACCCCGCCTAGAAAAGCACCATTTCCATGATGGTGATGATGATGACCGCCCCCGCCATGATGCCCACCACCATGATATTCACCTCTATCCGCATAGAGGTCATAGCTACTTAAAAAACTGCTTGCGATTAATAGTCGGCACAACAATTTAAAACCCATCATACTAATAACCTCTTTATAAATACCTTATTATCATATATAAACTCCACAGAATAGACAATACGGCCCTTAAATAGTTCTTTTATTATTGAATATTTTTCAGATTTTAAATTAAACCTTAGGTAAATATTTGGCAATATTAGTGCCTGTACCAGAAACTGTCCATGCCGTACCTGAATCGGTGTTACAAGTTGCTGTATAAATAATTGAATCGCCAGCCGAGATACCTGAGCCTATAGCTTTTAAAACAATTGTCACTGTACCGGCCATAACGATAGGAGTGCCCGTTGCCGTTCCTACCGCCGTAACTGATGTGGTATATTTGCCTGAAATTGCTGTTGCAACGCCAATCCCTAAAGTGGCATTATTGTTAGATGGATTTCCTAACGTCCCTTCACTACAGGCAACCCCAATCGCTGTCATCGCCGGACTTGCTAAACTGATTGCTTCGGTTAACTTAGCTTTAATTGTATAATCTTGATAAGCAGGAATTGCCACAGCCGCCAAAATACCTATTATTGCCACCACAATCATCAGTTCGATTAAAGTAAAACCACGTGCGATTGCCTTCTTGTGTATATATAACATCGATATTTCCTATTTTATTTGTAATAAATTGCGCACTATACCTAGTTATTAAATAACGTTAGTACAAGACAAGTAAGGATTTTGTATGAAGAAAGCTAAGAAGGGCTTAGAAAATTAAACAGCGAATCAGAACTGACGTTATCTTTATAGCATACTATCAATACAATTAGCTACAGACTTTTCACGTTTGAAGCTATCGTTCTGTATGCATCAACTTATTAATATTCAACTTGATTGCTGAAGAATATTATTAATAGTTATAAAAACATCTGTAAACATTTCTTTAGTTAAACGATTTGTTTGCAGGTTATAACGACTCGTATGATAAGAGTCTACTAAAGTAAGTCTACTGGAAAGCTTGTGACAGGTATTATGAGCAAATTTTGCAGAAATTTGTTTTAAACCTAACGTTTTTAATACCGCTACATGGGCTATAGAACCTAGGGCTAAAATAACTGACTGCTCTGCTAAACCACTTATTTCAGCGGCTAAATAATGGTTGCATTGACTTATTTCAGATCCAGTCGGCTTATTTTGTGGCGGCAAACATTTAACGGCATTAGTAATTCGACAGCCCTGAAGGATAAGTCCATCCTGCAACGATTCTGATTTTATTTGATTACTAAAACCAAACTCATAAAGCGCCTCATAAAGCAAAATACCCGCAAAATCTTGCGTAAACGGACGTGCAGTTGCATTTGCACCATGCAGGCCCGGCGCTAGACCAACAATTAATAACTTAGGAGAGTTATCACCAAAGGGAGCCACGGGACGGCAATAATAGTGCGGATATTGGCGTTTAACTTCAGTCAAATAATTCGCTAAGCGCGAACATTCTCGACAATCCTCGTTAAATATTTCCTTTGAAAACATCGCTTATTCTCTAACGGGCTTTTTATCTAACTTTCTTTGTAATGTGCGCCTATGCATATTTAACGCCCGCGCCGCGCTTGAAATGTTACCATCATGTTGCATTAAAACCTTTTGTAAATGCTCCCACTCCAAGCGCTTTACAGAAAGCGGATTTTCACTAATTTCAACCGAAGTATCCCCGACATTTTTGTGTAACGCACTGACAATTTCATCTGCATTAGCCGGTTTAGTTAAATAATGCACGGCACCTAATTTAATAGCTTCAACGGCTGTGGCGATACTAGCAAAACCAGTCAACATAACTATCTGAGTATTATCATCTAAGCTAATTAACTTTTTTACTAATTCAAGTCCAGAATCATGACCAATACGTAAATCAATAACCGCGTATTCTGGAATGTTTTTTTCTGCTTGATAAATGCCGTCTTTAACATTATTAGCCACAATAACGTCATAAGACCTTTTTTCTAAGGCTGATTTTAATACACTGCAAAATGTTTCATCATCATCGACTAGCAGAAGCCTAGGATTATCATCATCAATAACCGTCATTTATTACCTCTGTATTCAATAAGGGTAAAGTAATTTCAACAACCGCGCCTCCTGACTCTCCATTAAAAAGCTTAATAACACCCCCCAGACGACTGATTGTTGAATAAGTCAAAAATAAGCCAACACCTAAACCGCGCTTTTTACTAACAACAGGTTGCTTACCTCCAGACTCAACAATATCTTGCGGAAAGCCAGGTCCAAAATCACGTATTTTAATAGTGATAAAATCTAAATCCCATCTTGCATGTAATTCAATGCCAAGCTCGGATGGTGATGCCTCTCCAGCATTATTTAAAATATTAATCAGTGAATGCGTCAACGTTAGCTCCGCGATTATTTTTGCGTCAACAGCTACGTCAGGTTCTATAAAATAATTAAGTTTAACACCAGGCATATGGGTACGCCATTGTCTAATAACATCTTCCAAATAATCAATTAAACCAATAACACCACCTGATTCGGCTCGCATTTCACCCGCTGATGCTGACATAACTGACAATGCTTCTTTACATCTAGTTAGCTGATCTTGAATGATTCTCATCTTATCGAACAACTCAGGGTAACGATGACTAGGATAGTCTTGTTCTAACTCATGAGAAACAATGGCAATAGTACCTAAAGGCGTACCCATATCATGAGCTGCACTCGCCGCTAAGGTTCCCAAAGCCACGACTCTTTCATCACGCAAGGCATTTTCCCTCGCCTTAGACAAACTCCTTTCTTGAACACGTAAGGTTCTTGCCAATTCGACCACAAAAAAACCAACTAAACCTGCACTAAACACAAAACCAAACCACATACCAAACATATGCAAACTAAAATAACTTTTATCGTTCATTTCGTGCATATGCTGAAGCATCTGATAATTTTCCATATTCGTCATCAGCATTGATGGGTCAGGGATATGAGGCTCAACAGATGGTAATGGCACATTAAACGCGATTAACATAGTGTATAAAGAAGTAGTCATTATCACCATGTACCAAGCATAAGCTTGCGGTAACATAATTGCGGTAATAATGACAGGCAATAAGAATACCCAAGTAATAGGATTTGATGCCCCACCCGTTAGATACAGTAAGGCTGTGATGGCAAATACATCAATACAAATTTGCGAAAAAATTTCGAGCTCAGAAACAACTTCATCCGATTGCATTCGCATAGATGTGTAGACATTAACAGCCCCAGCAGATAAAACAACCAGCCATAATTGTTGCTCAGGCAAACGTATACCTAATCCGTGAATCGTTAACAAGATGAGTATTACCTCACAAAATATCATTAAGTTTCTAAGTATAAATAACCATTTAAGGTTCTGACGAACAGAAACTTGTGATTTTGGATCGATATGTGAAAGCATTAATTAGCGCCGACCGAAATAGTATTTAGATTAATGGATTTTTTTAATTTATTGGCATAAGACTGAGCATTTTCGCGAGTTTTAAAACCTTCCACTTTAAGTTGATACCAATTACCATTATTGGTGTGAAATGCAGTAATTTTAACGGGAATCCCCTGAGAGATTAATTTAACCGAACGCATTTTTGCTTCAGTTTCATTTTTAAACGCAATGACATTCACAACCCATGCTTCAGGAAAATAGTCTTTTTTTGGTGGTACTTTAACATCATGGTTTTCAGCAGTTGTGACAGTCGTTACCTTTTTTGCAATAGGCTTAATTGGCACTGGAATATCTTTTTTTACTGTTTTTTCAGGTATACAAAACAATGTGATATCACAACCTCAAAGTATATGTAGTGGTGCAACACCTGCCACGATAACAGGTTCAGCGCCGACACAGGGGAATGGCATTTTTAGTTATTT
>CAIVAH010000089.1 GCA_903903765.1 uncultured Methylococcaceae bacterium | reverse complement strand
CTGCTTCGGGAAAGTCCACATGGGCAAAGACTAAAGTTGATAAATCACCTAATGGAATTAAGCGCGTGAATAAAGACGAACTTCGCGCCATGCTGGATAATTCATACTTCTCTAAAGGCAATGAGAAATTCGTATTAAATATGCAAGATCTAATCATCCAATCAGCTTTGGCAGAAGGGAAGCATGTCATTGTCGATAACACACATCTTGCGCCCAAGCATGAAAGCAGAATTAGAGAACTAATTAAGGGTTTAGCAGTATTAGAAATTGTAGACTTTCGCCATGTGCCTCTAGAGACTTGTATTCAGCGCGATCTACATCGGTTTAATTCAGTTGGCGAAAAAGTAATTCGTGATATGTATAACCAATTTATCGCCCCTCCCAGAGCGCCAAAGCCTATCTATAATCCTGATTCCTTGCATGGGGGGTATTTTTGTAAGTCTAGTTGGACTTTTAGGTGTGAAACAGGTCATTAATAAACCACCGCTACGCGTCTTAAGAGACTTATAATACGGGCTTTGGCTCTTCATTAACTTTCACAGGTATTCAACATGAAAAAATTAACAAGTAGTAGTGTTCTAATCGGTAGCATTTTATTAACCGCCTGCGCTAGCCAAGGTGGTTGGACACCCACAGTAGATACTTACAACGACCCTAACGCATTTAGAATTAATCAAGATATGGCAGAGTGCAAACAATTAGCCGCTCAAGCATCAGGTGGCACAGCCGCTGAAACAGCCATTGGCGCAGGCACTGGGGCTTTAGCTGGTGCAGCTGGAGGGGCACTATTAGGTGCCATTACAGGTAGTGCAGGTACGGGGGCTGCTTTAGGTGCTGCAGTCGGTGGGCTTGGTGGTGGAGCTTACAAAGGTCTAGGCGCTGAAGATAAATTTAAAAGCGCTTACAACAACTGTATGAGTGGTCGCGGACACAAAGTTCTCAGATAAGATTCAACAATAAGCCTCCCCAAAATATTGAGGAGGCTTAATTTTCCGTTTTAAATTACAACGGTAAAGCTCCACCTGCATCAAATACATATTTTTCGTCAAATGTTGTGCATTTATCGCCAGTAGCAACATTTTTGCAACGTTTAACTTGAATTAAGTATTGACCAATACCAATGCCTAAGTTTGGTAAATTGTTAAAACCACCTCTAGAAACGATAGGTACAATCAAAGATGTCTTAAGATCGATGTTGGTAGTTGCAGTGAAAGGAATATTTTCGAAGCCATTACCATTATCTTTAGCTAATGAAACGTTAGTTACTTCCTCAAGACAACTACCACTAATTATCCAACTTAAATTTGCTGGATTTGGAGGTGTTCCTTGGGCATTAAGCATTGAAATTGTAGTTGAAGTGATTTTAGGTGTACATTCATTACGATCACTATCAGCAAATGCGTTTGTCAATGCAGTCATTGAAATAATTGCAATTAATGTTTTACGAATAGACATTAAGTTTCCTTAAAATTAAAAATTAAAACACCAATATCAAAATTAATATTAGTCTTAATTTTTTTCCCACATTTTGGAATGTACAAAATAAATCAAATTTTTGATTCAAACCAAAATCTAGGGACTTTAATTCTATCTGTTAATATTTTAAAATCAAGACATTAAACATGACGAATCATTATAATTGTGCAGAACTTTTAAACGTTAAACATCAAAAAAAAACCCAAAAACAAGCATATCAGGCACTAAAAACAACAAACACTCCTCAACATTTAAAATATATTAACTTAAGTTTTTTACTTAAACTGCTTAATAGGTCGACAACCGCCGATATATGGCCTCATATTTGCCTAATACAACAAGCAAACCTTTCCAAATGCTTTAAATCAAAATAGTCTTAAGAGACATTCGTTGCGTTACTTTAAAGTAGTGTCGCTAAGTTAGAAACAACGGATATGACTTGCGTCGCGACCTTACTCATAGAAAATGATAGAGTTAATCGCCTAGAAGGTACTGGTAGTTATGAAGTTCAAATAACAGAATTAGATCCATTAATTGAAACTAATTGAGCATATGGGTTGTCATCAACTACGTCAACACACATAGATCTAGATAGTTTAATCATCAACATCACTTAGCTGCAAACCGCAACAAAAAAGCTGATAAGTACTTTTCACTCGCCTGCGAATAAATACGTTCTGCTTGGTAAATGGTGTGTGATGCTTTATAAAAAACGTCAGTTTGCCGACTAAATGTTAAAGCGCTCACTTTCGCTTCCTTATGGGAATAACCTCTAAAACCTACTTGCCGATTTAAATGCAAACCATTACTTAACGCCATTTGCTTAAAGCTCTCTATTACGTGCACAGGCAGCAAAACATAAAAATTTCCAGACTCAGATAGCAAACTATCCACACTAGCTATTAACTCTTCAAAAGGTAATTGATCCGTGTGTCTAGCGGTATTTCTTAACTCATTATCAGCTTTAGTATGATCAGCAAAAAAAGGGGGGTTACAGATAATTAAATCATATTGAATATTTAAATTTAGGGCAAAGGTTTGAATATCTTGATGAATAATAGTTAGCTGATCTACCCAAGGACTGTTTTTAAAATTTAAAGAGGCTTCTTGATAAGCTGACAACGTTAACTCAACTGCAGTGACGCGCTTAGCACCTAACTGACAAGCTATTAACGCCAACAAACCGGTTCCGGCACCAATATCTAACACACTATCACTTGGCTTAATAGGGGCCATAGCACCAAAAAGTAACGCATCAGTACACACTTTCATCGCTGCGTTTTCTTGAATCACCGAAAACTGCTGAAAGCGAAATTCAGACACTTAAAACCTCAGCTAAATGGAGACCTATAATTTAAATAACGGCTCTAAACTGTTATCTACCGTTTCCTTGATGGCGCTTCTAGCTTTATGTTCAGTAAAGGCCTGAAACAATTTTTTACCTTCCCAATTTGCAGTTTGTTTACCATAAATAGTTTGGTTCAACAATAAAATTTCATCTCTTAATCGTGCATCACAAAACCCAGCAATTGCACCCAAATTATTACTGTCAAACTTTTGTTTTCCCCATACCAATAAAGCATTTTTAGCGGCAGTCACATCATTATTAACACATGCTTGCTTTAAATCTTTAAGTGCTACTTTTAGGGATATTTCAGATTCATCTTCAAATACAATTTCTAAATCAGACTTCCGTTTTCTTAAAAACAATACCAACGTTACTGACCAACCCACAGCTAAAAACACTGAAACCCATAACCAAACATTAGTTTCTTCATGACTATGTAAAGTCGCATTATCAGTTTTTAAAGTTTCTACTGGCACAACCGGCGTTGCGAGCGCAGGTAATGGAGTAACTTCAGGTTCCATTTGATTTGCTGCGGCAACAGTGGTTAAAGTCACTTCAGGAATTTTTGCAATCTCTACTGCCTGTGTTTGAGTATTAAACCAAGGAACCTCAATCGCTGGCAGTTGATATGTCCCCGCTTTTGACGGAATCAAAGCAATCTTTTCTTCTCTAAAAGCAATCAGGCCATCTACTTTCTTCTGTTCTTGTAACACAGGCTGATCGGGATACGCCTTTAATGTATCAGTTGTCTCGGTCGTATTTAATTCCGGTAGTTGTCCAACGGTTGTACCTTTAGCCATTAAGCTTAAAGTTCTAGTAATAGGCTCACCTGCCTTTAACTTCGAAATATCTCCAGACCAATCTTGTTTTAAAACTAATTGGTCGGCAGATAACCAATGCGCAGCTTTAAATTCTGTCGGCACTGGTTTTACATCTAAAGTAATTGACCTTGACTCAACACGTTTAGTTTTACCCATTTGAGAGTTAAAAAACGGATTAAACCCCTGGGTATTATTTCCTAATATTTCCGCCGTTAAAACCAAAGGTTTAATGGCTAATTTGCCACTTTTTTGAGGGAAAAAAGCATATTTGCGTTCAGTTACAGAATAATCTACGCCATTCACTTGGGTGTTATAATTACTATCTTCACCCAAGCGCTCAATCACTGCATCGGATAATTCAGGCTCATTGAGTCGAGCTTGTGAAATATTTACTTTAGTATATAAACGCATCGTATAAAAAACTTGCGACTGTACATAGGGATTCTCGGAGCTTACTTCCACATCAATAAATAAATCTTCGCCGGCATCCACTAACTTTTTAGAAGTTTTATCCGTCACCAAAATAGTTGCAGATAAACTAACATCCTTACCAAACTTAATAGGTGGAATTATTAAACTGCCCACCTGCTTAGCCATAACATTTAAGATCCATTGCACAACTTTAGTCGACTTACCATTTACCCAAGATGAACTTGTACTGTTACCTTGATTGATAACGATAAAATCTTTTTCTAAAGGGGCAAAGTCCGGATCATCATCAGGTGCTTGCAAGGCTGTAAATATTATCTGAAAAGAATCATCTAAACTCACTGGGTTACGATCTACTGACACTCTTATTTCAGCCGCATTACAAAACTGAATCCCCCACATAAATATCAGCAATAAAACCAAAAAATTAATTAAGCTAATCTGAATATCAGATTTAAAGAATTGTTTAATAGTCATGATGATTTCTAATCGTTAAATTATTGAGGCATGGGGTAAAGCAACTTTTGACAAAGCATAAGGTTAAAAGTGCCGTAAATCAATGCAAGTTAAAGAAAAATAAAACTTATCTGTACACAAGAGCCGTAATAGCAAGAAATGGCATTAACCTTAAAATAACTTGTACAATATAAATAAAGTATACCTAAAGCTCAATCTCCATGTACCCGTCTATTATAAAAATAAGCCAATTTATCAATAAACATCTGCTGTTACTATGCGCTTGCCTCTTTGCTATACGCGGCAGCTATCTTTTTATCAATCAATTAGATTTGATAGGTGATGAAACTTATTACTGGGATTGGTCACGTCAATTGGATTGGTGTTATTACAGTAAGCCCCCAATGGTGGCATGGTTAATACGTTTATTTACTGAGTTAGGTGGCAACTCAGTCGCTATAGTACGTTTACCTACGGTTGTGCTTGGAACTATTTTTTTAGCTTATTTCTATGCGACCACTAAAGCCATCTACAACGCCCAAACGGCAGCTTTAGCCTTATTAATGATCTTAGCAACACCCGCTAATTTAATTGCCAATTTTATAATGACCATTGATCCACCGCTATATTGCTTTTGGATAATGAGTATTTACTTTCTTCAACAGGCCTTATTTAAAAGAAATCTACTGGATTGGTTATGGGCGGGCATGGCAACAGGTGCTGCATTACTCAGTAAACAAGTTGCTTTACTAATTCCGTTAATGTTAATAGGCTATCTTTTAATGGATAAGCAACGCTATCCTTTATTTAAAAAAGAATTTTTTATTTATTTAACACCCATTGTTCTGTGTATGATTCCAATTTTATTGTGGAATCAAAACCATGATTGGGTGATGTATAACCACAGCAAAGGCCACTTTTCCACACAAGAACAAATTAGTTTACTTAAAAAACTAGAACAATCCTATACCGTTTTACTCTATCAATTATTACTGCTTACACCCATTATCGCTACTTTAATCACTATAAATAGCTTTAAACTTACCCTGAAACTTAAGCACTTATCTGCTCAAGAACAATTTTTAGTTTGGATGGGCCCTATTTTATTAATAGGTTTTATTGTGATAAATTTTTTCCAAAAGACCCAAGGCAACTGGCCTATGCCATTTTATTTTACTGGCATTATGTTATTAAGCGCCCAGTGGCAAAAAGGACAATGGCAAAAAACCATCAAATACGGATTAATGATAGGTTATTTCATGGTAATTTTAACCTATAGCCTGCCGTTATTAATTCAATTTTTTAAGCTACAAAACACCGCCATCGACCCAACTTATCGCTTTAGAAATACTCAAGAATTTGTCAACCACATTACTAAAGAACGTCAGCGTTTATTAACTGAAAGTAAAGCAGATTTTATTTTAACTATTGGACATCGGTACCTAGCAAGTCAATTAGCTTTCTATCTACCGGAGCACCCACAAATTTATCGATATGAAAATAAAGGCGGCGTATATTCTCAATACGAGATATGGCCAGGACCGACTAAATACATTGGCAAAACGGCTTTAATCATTACTGATAAAGCGAGCCAAACCTTACCCAAAGAACTGACAGACATTTTTAACAACATTGAAAAAATCAGTGAAATCCATGATCCTACAGACAATAATAAAAAGTACGGCTTATATTTAGCTGAAGGCCTTAAGTCATGGCCAGCTAAAGCCGCATCTTTACAAACAGAAAATAATATCGAATGAGCTATAATAAATTTACACTACGCTGGCGTGAATTAAGCATACTAGCATTTATGGTTGTTATCTCCACACCCATTTTTTGGATAACTGACTTTGACCAACAGGTCTCAGCCTTATTCTATCGTTCTAGTGAATCTGATAGCAGTTGGCCCTTGAAAGACTGGTGGTTATGGCGGTATTTATTTGATTATGCAGATGCTTTTATCAGGATTATTAGCATCGGTCTGTTGTTCGCGTTTGGCTTAAGCTACGTGCTACCTAAGTTAAAAACAGCACGCAGAGCTTTAGCTTTTTTGTTATTAGTTATCTTAATAGGCCCGGGGTTAATAGTTAATCTGGTGTTTAAAGATAACTGGGGACGCGCAAGACCCGTGCACATTACAGAGTTTGGTGGGCAATTTAACTACACGCCACCTCTTAAGATAGGTCATACGCCCGACAAATCTTTCCCCTGCGGGCATTGCTCCGTGGGCTTTATGTTTTTTGCTTTGTATTTCTTATCTCGAAAGCATAAACGCTATTATTTAGCTATTACCCTTGCTGTTAG
>CAIVAH010000088.1 GCA_903903765.1 uncultured Methylococcaceae bacterium | reverse complement strand
GAAAAACAAATTCAATCTGCCATTTTCGAGTTGATTAAAACTAAAACGGCGATTGTTATTGCCCATAGACTTTCAACCATTCTTAAAATGGATAGAATCATCGTTTTAGAAGACGGTAAAATTATTGAGCAAGGCACACATCAAGAATTATTAGCCAATAAAAATAAGTATTACGCGATGTGGCAACACCAAAGTAACGATTTCTTATTAGAATAAAATGGTTAATTTGTTACAATCATAGAAATTTATTTTTTATATTTATATCGGAGTAATAACCCAATGGGTAGAGCCTATCAAAACCGCAAAGAGTCAATGGCTAAAACGTCTGACTTTAAAGCGAAAGTTTACAGTAAATATGGTCGTGAAATTTATGTCTGTGCTAAAGCCGGTGGCGTAGATCCTGACGGAAACTTAGCCTTACGCGGACTGATAGACCGCGCTAAAAAAGACCAAGTTCCTTCACATGTTATTGAAAAGGCTATCGATAAAGCTAAAGGTGGTGGCGGTGAAGATTTTGCACCTGCGCGTTATGAAGGTTTTGGGCCAGGCAATGTTAAAGTGATCGTGGATTGTTTAACCGATAACCCAAATCGCACCTTTGGTGATGTCCGCCTCTGTTTTACTAAAACTAAATGTAAAATCGGTACTCAGGGTGTAGTGAGTCACATGTTTGACCACTCAGCCATTTTGGCATTTAAAAATGACAGTGAAGATACCGTTTTAGAAGCTTTATTAGCAGAAGATGTCGATGTATCTGATATTGAAAGTGAAGAAGGTAGAATAACGGTATTTACCCCGCACTCAGAATACTTTAAAGCTAAACAAGCGCTACTAGATAGTTTTGGTGATATAGATTTTGAAGTGGACGAGATTCAGTTTTTACCTAAAGACAGTACCGCAATTAGTGGCGAAGATTTAGAGATCTTTGAAAAATTTTTAGCTATGTTAAATGATTTGGATGATGTCCAAAATATTTATCATGACGCAGATTTTTAAAATACAATAAATTTAATTACTTTCAGGGTGCATTATGAAGGCAACCTGAAAGTTTTTTATAAATCAGCTACCTATTGGCTTACTATCATTTAATGCAAACCAACCCAGTGTAATTCTATAAATCATCCAGATAATGGTTATTAATAAAATAAACACCCCTGCACCCATATAAAACGTAGCCCCAGATAAAGCAAACCCCGCTAATACAACCCATGTTGTTTTGATTTGCCAATTAAAATGTGATTCTAACCATGATCCTTTCGCATCATTACGACCTATAAAATTAATAACAACTCCAATTATTAAGGGCAAACCCGCCAACATAAAAGTTAAGGCTTGGCATAAATAAACGGTTGCTACCATTCTTTTAGACATTGCCAAAGGATCTGCAACGGCATGTAAACTATGTATTCCACTCATTCTTATTCCTTAATATCTAGTTATTCTGTAAATATCGTATTATTTTCATCTAGGTTGATGCGCTTATAATAGATAGGCACGTTCGGCTGCTAACCAATCATCCAATTCATGACCAGGTTCAAAACCTCTTTCTTCAGCTTTAAAGTAAGCTAATTCAGCAATTCTAGCATCTGCATACGGCAAACAAATAGTTTCATTAACCTGATCTTGCGTTGAATTTTGATCAATTTGATTTGATTTTTTCATAATATTACCTCTGAGATAGTTTCGAAATATATGAACTGGTGTGCGCAGTATTTTCTAACAAATAAAATACGCAGACCATTGAAGCACAATAAATCAACAATGTATATAGTGTTATACAGCACACTTTAAAAAACAATAACCTATAAGCTCAGAAAAAAAACAACTACGTATGTAACGAAAATTTCTGTTGTAATTTATTTTAAACACTATATATTGTGCCTAATTTTTAATTAACCATCTATATATAGTTTTTTTACACCTTAACCCTCGAGATACATACCTATGCCTGCACAACTGCATGTTATCCCCAATACTGTTACGGAAATCCCGTTCCAAGATGCTTCTATGGATATATGGGACACTAAATATCGCTTAAAAAGTAAAGATGGAGTTGCTATTGATAGCACAATCGATGAAACTTATCAAAGAGTTGCTAGAGCATTAGCGGATGTTGAAGCGGATAATAAAAAAGACCAATTCTATACAGAATTCCTTTGGGCTTTACGTCAAGGTGTTATTCCTGCTGGCCGCATTATCTCTAATGCTGGTGCTTTGGAGCATAAACCTGCCACGTCCACTATTAACTGTACCGTATCTGGCACAATTGCTGATTCTATGGATGATATTTTAGGCAAAGTCCATGAAGCAGGTCTAACTCTTAAAGCAGGTTGCGGAATAGGTTATGAGTTTTCTACCCTCCGTCCTAAGGATGCTTATGTATCTGGTGCCGGCGCGTATACATCAGGGCCATTATCCTTTATGGATATTTACGATAAAATGTGTTTCACCGTGTCTTCTGCAGGAGGACGTCGCGGTGCACAAATGGCCACTTTTGATATTGGTCACCCAGATGTTATCGAATTTATTCGCGCGAAAAGAGAAAACGGCCGCTTAAGACAATTTAACTTATCATTACTAATTACCACTGAGTTTATGCAAGCCGTCAAAAACGATCTCGCATGGCCATTATCGTTTCCTGTTACTGAAAAAGAAGTATCAATCGATAAACTAGACTTACTAAATAGCCAACAAATTATCTGGCGTGACTTACCGATTAAAATAGGTTATATAGTTAACAACGATGGCTTAGTGGCTTGCAAAATTAGCAAAACCATTCCAGCTCGGCGCCTATGGGATATTATAATGAGCTCAACTTATGATTACGCTGAGCCTGGCTTTATCTTAATTGATAAAGTAAATGAAATGAATAACAACTGGTTTTGCGAAAATATACGGGCAACTAATCCTTGTGGAGAACAACCTTTGCCACCATACGGTAGTTGCTTACTAGGGTCTGTTAATCTTACCCGTTTTGTCAAAAAACCGTTTACAAAAGATGCGTCTTTCGATTGGGTAAATTATAGTAAAACTGTCAAAATTTTTACACGCATGTTAGACAACGTTGTGGAAATTAATGGCTTGCCGCTACCTCAACAACGCGAAGAAATCATTAACAAACGTCGCCATGGGATGGGCTATTTAGGTTTAGGGTCAACTGTCACTATGCTTGGCATGAAATACGGCGATGCTGATTCTATTAAATTTACCGAAGAAGTTACCAAAGTAATGGCTATTGAAGGCTGGAAAGCCGCTTTATCTTTAGCTAAAGAAAAAGGTCCAGCTCCTATAATGGAACAAGTCTTTACTGTAACAGGAGAAATGCTACATAAACGGCCAGAAATGGTAACAGATGGCTATAAAGTTGGCGACCAAGTTGCAGGTAAGGTTCTACTAGCTAAATACAGCCGTTATATGCAACAAATTGCTAAAGAAGAACCCGAATTAGTTACAGAACTTATTGCCAAAGGCGCACGCTTTACTCACCACAGCTCTATTGCTCCAACGGGTACTATTTCATTATCCTTAGCCAATAATGCTAGTAACGGTATTGAACCCAGCTTTGCACATCATTATTCACGTAACGTGATCAGAGCGGGCAAAAAATCAAAAGAAAAAATCGATGTATTCTCTTTTGAATTATTAGCCTATCGTGAATTGGTTAATAGCAATGCAATACCATACAGTGATAATCCAAATCATGCATTACCTGATTATTTTATAGCTGCAGACGATGTAACTCCCAAACAGCATGTTGACATTCAAGCTGCAGCTCAAAAATGGATAGATTCCTCTATTTCAAAAACAGCTAATGTACCCACAGATTTTCCTTATGAGGATTTTAAATCGATCTATGAATATGCATATGATCAAGGTTTAAAAGGTTGTACCACTTTCCGATTTAATCCCGAAGTGTTCCAAGGCGTATTAGTAAAAGAATCTGACTTAGTAAACACCACTTATCAATTTACCTTAGAAGATGGTGAAATCATTGAGCTAAAGGGTAACGAAGATGTGGAATATGATGGTGAAATTCATAGTGCCGCTAACTTGTTTGATGCCTTAAAAGAAGGCTATTACGGTAAATTTTAAAGAGACAAAAATCATGGCACATAAAATCAGTAAAAAAATTATTAGCTATAAAGTAGTTAATACTGAAGAAAAAATTAAGCTAGAACAAGTCGAATCAGAAGAGAAAAAACTTGATCTAGAAAGTATGCATGAAAATGTAGCTAGACCTGAAATATTGTTTGGCTCTACCTATAAAATTAAGACCCCACAATCAGAACATGCTTTGTACATTACAATCAATGACATGATCTTAAATGAAGATACAGAACACGAAGAACGCCGACCTTACGAAGTCTTTATTAACTCAAAGAATATGGAACACTTCCAATGGGTATTAGCACTTACGCGCGTTATCTCTGCAGTATTTCGTAAAGGGGGGGATGCGGTATTTTTAGTAGACGAATTAAAATCCGTGTTTGATCCTAAAGGTGGCTATTTTAAAAAAGGTGGCGTATTTATGCCGTCTTTAGTGGCTGAAATTGGTTGTACAATCGAGCAGCATTTAAAAAAAAATTGGCATGTTACATAGCCCTGAATTTGATACCCATCAACAACAATTTTTAAATGCTAAACGTAAAGAATTTGAAGCCATTCATAGTGACACATCAACTTTAGATGAATCAGGAAACTTCCCAGCAAAAGCACTTCTTTGTGCAAAATGCCAAACTAAAGCTTTAGTATTAATGGATGGATGTATGACTTGCTTAAACTGCGGCGATAGCAAGTGCGGTTAAAAAATAACTATAACCAAAGGCGCTCTGCGAAGCGCCTTAATAACTATCAATTCAGTTAATCAGAAGCAAGCATAGCCAATAATTCAGCAGTTTTTTGTTTCATTAATGGTTCATTAGCTCGCGACTCCACGTTTAATCTTACTAGTGGTTCAGTGTTAGAGCAACGTAAATTGAAACGCCACTCACCCATATCCATACTTAAACCATCAGTATAATCAACTTGTACTGCCGAGCCTTGATAGAACAACCTAACTTTTTCTATAGCCTTATCAGGCTGTAAAATTGTCCGATTAATCTCGCCACTAGCAGGAAACTTTAACATACGTTCATCGACTAATTGCGACAAACTTTTACCTGAACGGCTTATTAATTCAATCACTAGCAACCAAGGTATCATGCCACTATCACAATAAGAAAAATCTCTAAAATAGTGATGAGCACTCATTTCACCACCGTATACAGCATCTTCCAAACGCATACGTTCCTTGATAAAAGCATGTCCTGTTTTACTTTGAATAGCCACACCCTGCATTGAACTAACAATATCAACCGTATTCCACGTTAATCTCGGGTCATGCACAATTTTTGCACCTGGATATTGCTTTAGGAATGCTTCTGCCAATAAGCCCACGATGTAATAACCTTCAATGAAACGGCCGGTTTCATCAAATAAAAAACAACGATCAAAATCGCCATCCCAGGCAATACCTAAATCAGCTTGATGTATTTTGATAGCATTAATGGTACTCTCCCTATTCTCTGGGAGCAATGGATTAGGTATACCGTTAGGAAAATGACCATCAGGTTCATGATGAACTTTAATAAACTCTAACGCTTCAGGTGAAACTTTTTTTAATGCAACTTCCAAATCATCAATCACATGACCAGCTGCACCATTACCTGCATTTACAACAATCTTTAACGGTTTAAGAGCTGCAGGAGTAATATAGGACAATAAATGTGCAATATACTCAACTGCGATAGAAATGTGTTTATGTTCCCCCCTATTGTTAGTTAACTCAGCAAATTGGTTTATCTCAGCCAAATGCCTAATATCATTCAAACCTGTATCACCACTTACCGGTTTACTCTGCTCTCGCACTAACTTCATGCCATTAAAATCTTTCGGATTATGACTGGCAGTAACCATAATTCCACCATCCATAGATAAACCCGCCTCTTGATAAGCAAAAGTAGCATAATAAACTTCTTCAGTCCCTGCTAAACCAATATCATATACATCAACACCGGCATCCAATAAACCATTGATTAAAGCCGTTGCCAATTCATTACTAGATAAACGCATATCCCTGCCAATCACGACGCGCTGTGGTGAAATATGTTGAGCATAAGCTCTGCCAATACGATAAGCAATATCTTCATTTAACTCATCAGGTAAGCGACCACGAATGTCATAAGCTTTAAAACAATTTAATATTTGAGTCATGATTATAATTAAAAGGAAATGGATGGAATGAATAGCATTTAAATTCCACCAAATTATAACCTGATTATCAGTATTTTTTATACCACAGCCCTTCTTATCCGTTTGTAGCAAATAACATAAGCGTGTAATAATGATGTTAATATCTCTTTGTACGAATTTAGATAATTTTCGCTTAACAAACCATTCAGTATGAATATCAGTTCTATTTTTAAACCGCTGTCGAAGCTAAACTTTCTTATCATTCTATTTCTAAGTATATTTTTTAGCCCACTAAATGTTCAAGCCAAATCACATTCAAACGTAAAAGTACATACTTTAATTACTGGGATTAACAAAGAGACTTTGCAGAGCAAAATTGACACCGTCACCAATCGTAAAGGTTTAGATGAAGAACTTAAATCAAAATTATTATCAATATATCAATCTTCTCAAGACAACTTGAGCAACATTGAAAATTATAAAAATCGTAGTTTAGAATTCAATCAGTCTATTAAACAATCTGGAGAGTTATTAAAAAATTATCAAAAAGAAATTAATAATACCGTCATAAATCTTTCAAAAGAAAAAATGGAAGACTTCACTAAAATTTCAACAACTGATTTAGAACAAAGAGAAATTGTTGAAAAAGGCAAAGTAAGTGCCTTAGATGAACAATATAAAAAAATAGAAAACGAATTAAGCCTTCAACAAGCGCGACCCGTACATATTCGTGAAGAAATTCTAACCGCAAAACAAGACTTAGAAGCCACACAGTCTCGCATCCAACAAACTGCAAACAACAAATCCAACAAAATAGAAGTAGAAGCCAATCTTATATTTCTCAATACATTAGTTGATGCACGTACTACAGAACTAAAAATGCTAGATATTGAAGCAATCAGTAACCCTGTGCGCGTTGAAATATTAAAAGCTCAATTACAACTTACAGATTTACAAAAAAACGGCCTGAATCCCATTATCACGACTATCGACTCAATCTTAATTGATAGACGTGAAAAAGATGCTAAAAATATGCAAAATGAACTCAATGAAGCAGAAAAAGAGTTAGCAGGAAAAAATCCACTCATACAAAGTATAACGCGTGAAAACATCCAATTATCGAGATCACTTCAAGCCGTGAATCTTAAAATTGAAAATTATACTGATCAAAAATATAAAGCTGATGAAGCCACGAAACAAATCAACGCTGATTTTAAAGGCGCTGATAAAAAAATAAGTTTAGCTTCTATCAGCCCAGAACTAGGTAAAATTTTACGCGAACAACGCCGCAATCTTGATACGAATACTCAAGCTCATTTACAACTTGAAAACATACAGACAGAAACAGCGCTAGCAAGTCTTGAACAGTATAGATCTGAAGATAGACTAAAAAAAATAAGTGACACTGATAATTATCTTAAAGAATTGTTAGATACCCAAATTGATAAATCCATTAATACTATTGATAGATTAATGATTCAATCAGAAATACGTGTGCTACTCGACAATCAAAAAGAACTTCTAAACAAACTAAACTTAGATTACAGTAAATACTTGAGGATTTTAGGTGACTACGATTTTGCACAACAACAATTGATCACTGAAGCTAATAAATTTAGTCAATACTTAGACGAAAATCTTCTTTGGGTTAAAAGTTCTGACCCCTTCAGTTTAGAAACTATAACCGGTTTATTTTATTCCATTCAATGGCTATTCTCACCTATTAATGAACTACATTTTATAACTGATTTAGGTCACTTATTTAATGAAAAGATCATCTTATCAATCTTTGGAATTTTAATAGTCATAGGACTGCAATATTCTAAAAAATGGGCCCAACAACAGATCAACCTGAGTGATGAAAATCATAATAAAAAACTAACTACTCAGTTTAGTTTCACCCTAAAGTCTTTGCTTTATACCTTATTAATAGTCCTAAACCCAGCCGTTATAATGGGTTATTGGGGCTGGTTAATAACCCTTGATTTACATCTGAATGATTATACCCGAGCATTGGGTATGGGCTTTAAGAATACTGCTCTCCCCTATTTGTTTGTGAGCTATTTTTTACTATTATTTAAAAATAAAGGCATCATTAATAAGCACTTCAATTGGAAAAAAGCAGATTGCCAAAAAATTCATAAAGAACTTTATTGGGTTCGCTATGTTGCCATTATAAGTAGTTTTTTAATATCCACTACAGCGGCATCAAATAACACAGTATATGGTGATAATTTAGGACGCTTGGCATTTATCGCAAGTATGATCGCTATTGCGATATTTTGGGGCCGTTTGCTTCATCCAAAAACAGGTTTATTTAATAAGATTTTAAAACAGCAAAAAATTGTTCTACTAAACAAACTAACTTATGTGTTTTATCCTGCAGTTTATATCATACCCATCATCATGATCGGATTCGCAATCGCAGGCTATTATTTAAGTGCTTTACAATTACAAGAACAATTAATTCAATCTATGCGTTTAATTTTTAGTGCCATTATAATCCATCAATTAGTCGAACGCTGGCTTACGATTGTTAGACATCAATTGACTGTTAGTAATGCTGAAGAACAACTCAGAGTTGCATTAAACAATGATAGGTTAGCATCTGCAGCGAGTGAAGCCCCTATTTTACCTAATTCAGAAGCTCTGATTGATATACCTAAAATAAATGCCCAAACCATTAGATTACTTAATGTATTTATGGGTATAAGTTTGATTATATTTTTATGGATTATATGGAAAAACATCTTACCAGCCTTCTCATTTCTTGAGAATATTGTGCTATGGCAACATATGACAATTAAAGATGAGCAAAAACTTTACGAATCAGTAACACTAAGTAATCTATTGATGGCTGGAGTTTACTTATTTATTGGTGTTGTATCAGTCAGAAATTTCTCAGGCGTTATGGAAATCTTAGTATTCAGACGAATAGCAATAGAAGCAGGATCACGCTACGCCTTTAATCAACTAGCTAATTACACTATTGTAACCATAAGCTTTATAACGATTGCTAATGAATTGGGTGGTACTTGGTCACAAGTGCAATGGTTAGTTGCCGCTCTTAGTGTTGGCTTAGGCTTTGGTTTACATGAAATTTTTGCTAATTTGGTTTCTGGTATTATTTTATTGTTTGAACGACCTATTCGCGTAAGTGATACCGTCACCATTGGTTCAATTACCGGCAAAGTCAGCCAAATAAAAATGCGTGCTACAACCCTTATTGATTGGGATCAAAAAGAACATGTTGTGCCTAATAAAACCTTTATCACCAACCAACTAGTTAATTGGACTTTAAGTGACACAATCACCCGCCTAGAATTGTTAATTAATATCGCTTACGGTACAGACTTAGAGTTAGCCCACAAAGTTATGTTTAACTGCGTATTAGATACTCCTGAAATACTAAAAGAACCAACCCCTTGTGTATTAATAGTAGGCTTTGGCGACAATGCGGTCAATTTTTCAATTAGAATATTTGTTGATGAAATGGCTAATCGTTTGCCCGTAACACACGATTTATATATTCGAATAGAAAAAGCCTTACGAATTAATAAGATCGAAATGCCATATCAACAACATGATATTCATATCAAATCTTTACCTGAAAATAACAAGTCTTTAAATTATTGATCAGCTAAACCTCTATATGACCCAGAAAAATACAATAATGGCTCACCCTCTCGACAAATACTGTCTTGAACCTCACCAATAAATACCCAATGTGAGCCAGCCGATACTTTTTCTATAACCTTGCAATCTAATGACACAATACTATCATTTAAAAGAGGCATACCATTTGCGCTAGAAATATAAGGTGTATTTTCAAAGCGTTCTTCTTGACTTGCGCCGCCTGCAAATTGATTTGAAACCTGTTGTTGATCTGCTCTTAACACATTAACAGCTAAATATTGACTTTCATCAATACCATTAACGGTATCAGCATTTTTGTTAAGACAAACCAAAATTTGCGGGGGATTAGCCGATACACTTGAAAACGCAGACACCGTCATACCCTGTAAACCGTATTTATCAGACTTTGTCGTGACAACCGTGACACCACTTGCCCAAAGTTGTAGTGATTTTTTAAAATCATCAACATTAACCGCCATTATTATCTCCTGTATTAAAAGCTCAATTATAACGTTACTGCTAATAGTACAACAGCTTAGTAATATTTATAAATGAAACTGACATTAAACCTACTTAATTGTGTAAAGCAGCACGCACACAGCGCAAAACACCATAACTATATTGCCTTTCTAATTGCTCATAAGCAGGCTTCAAAGCATTTTGCTGATCTTCTGGCAAACCAAGAATAACCGCTTGTATCGTTCTAAGTTCAGAGTCAGGTAAATCGAGTACTTCGTTTAACTTTAATTGCCCCTGCTCTAAACCCAGTGCTAAATGGTTATATATAGTGTCTTCTTTAAGATCACGTTGTTGGGCAATTTGTTGGACATTAAAGCCTAATCTAAATAACTCTATCGATTCATTTACAGTATCTGGAATTTTATGTGCGGTGGTGTGCGCTAATATAACGTCTAAAAACTGTTTACCATATAACTCTAATTTTCGGACACCTACTCCAGACAATGTTGCCATTTGTCCTAGGGTGATTGGTTTTTCTTCAACCATCGCCATCAAAGTAGCATCATTGAATATGATATAAGGTGGGACATCTTGATCATCTGCAATACTTCGGCGTTTTGCTCTTAACGCTTCCCATAAATCACCTGCTGATTGACGGAGAGATACTGGTTTATTCTGCGTTTTACGACTGGCTTTAGACTTTTCCACTTTGATATCTTTACGCAATACTAGTTGTTGCTCACCTCGTAAAATTGGCCTACAGGCATCCGTTAATTGTAAAACTCCAAAATGTTCAAAATTGACAGTCACTAAATTACGAGCCACTAATTGCCTAAATACGGATGACCATTGCTGTTCATCTAAGTCTTTACCAATAGCAAAGGTTGATATTTTATCGTGTGCGGCATTAACAATACGCTCTGTGGCTTTGCCTAACAAAACTTCTATTAAATACCCGACTCCATAGCGCTGTCCGGTGCGATATATACAGGACAATGCTTGTTGAGCCGCTAAAGTACCGTCCCAAGTTTCTACAATTTCTAAACAAGTATCACAATTATTACAAGCGTGGAGTAATTGATCACCAAAATAGCTTAATAAACCTTGGCGCCGACAATGTACTTGCTCACATAAAGCCAACATAGCATCTAATTTATGCAATTCTAAGCGTTTATGGGTTTCATCAGCGGGCGAATCAGCTAACATTCGCCTGAGTGTAATGACATCTTGTAAGCCATAAGCCATCCAAGCATTAGCGGGCAAACCATCTCGACCGGCTCTCCCCGTTTCTTGATAATAAGCTTCTACACTCTTGGGCAAGTCTAAATGCGCCACAAAACGCACATTAGGCTTATCAATTCCCATACCAAAAGCTATGGTAGCTACAATGACTAAACCCTCTGCCATTAAAAACTGATGCTGATGAGCGCTGCGTAATTCATTAGTCATGCCCGCATGGTAAGCCAAGGCATTGATACCTTTGCCTCTAAGATACTCTGCAGTTTCGTCGACTTTTTTACGAGATAAACAATACACAATGCCAGAATCACCTTTATGTTCAGCATTGATAAACTCAATTAACTGTAATCGAGCATTTTGTTTTAATACAATACGATAGCGAATATTGGGTCTATCAAAACTACTGATATATAACGGAGCCTCGTGTAAATTTAAGCGCTGTATAATCTCTACTCGGGTTTTCTCATCCGCTGTAGCCGTTAAAGCAATGCGTGGAATGGTCGGAAACTGTTCATGCAATAGAGATAATTGTAAATAATCTACCCGAAAGTCATGCCCCCATTGTGATACGCAATGCGCTTCATCAATGGCAAATAAAGCAATTTTTAAGCGCTTAAAAAGACTTAAAGTGCGTTCTGAAGTTAAGCGCTCTGGCGCTATGTATAACAAATCCAATTCTTGATTAAGCAACTGGCTTTCTATGATTCGGACTTGCTCTAGACTCAAACTAGAGTTTAGAAATGCCGCTTTAACCCCTAGTTGTAATAAAGCGCTCACTTGATCTTGCATTAATGCAATTAAGGGAGATATCACAATACCCACGCCTGGTCTGATTAAAGCAGGTATCTGATAACATAATGACTTACCACCGCCAGTTGGCATCAAAACCAACGCATCTTGACCAGCAATGACTGATTCTATAACGGCTTGTTGCTGGCCTCTGAATTGATCATAACCAAATAAAGACTTTAAAACTTCAAGTGCTTGCTGCGTTATAGTGCTTTGCATACGACGATATTATTTCTTCAATCAACTAAACCCATTATAATAGTCAGATTATACAGGACAGCCGTGCATACACGCCTACTCAATGACCTATTTTACCCATTCACTTCCTACAAGACTTCAACAATTACTTGATAAAAACCAACAACAACTTTTATGTGGTGGCTTGAAAGGTATTGAAAAAGAAAGTCTACGTTTAGGAAAAAACGGCCTAATTGCGCAAACGCCTCATCCTATTGCCTTAGGTTCTGCACTAACACATCCTAGTATCACTACTGATTATTCTGAAGCTTTAATTGAGTTAATTACACCTGCGTTTTCTGACATTACTGATGCTTTGAGTTATCTGCGTAATATTCATGATGTCGTCTATGACTGTCTTGATGATGAAATATTATTAGGTGCCAGCATGCCCTGTGGTATTGATGGCGATTTAAGCATTCCGATTGCAACTTACGGTAACTCGAATATTGGTCGCATGAAACATGTGTATCGACATGGCTTATGGCATCGTTATGGCAGAACCATGCAAGCCATCGCCGGTATACATTTTAATTATTCAGTCCCAGAACTACTTTGGCCTACGCTACATAAAATTGAAGGCCGCACAGAATCTATTGATGAATTTAGAGCGAGTGCCTATTTTGGCTTAACGCGTAATTTTCAACGGATAGGCTGGCTAATTTTATATTTATTTGGCGCCTCACCCGCTATCTGTAAAAACTTCTTTAAAAGTCGCCCAGAGTTAATGGTTCAATTTGAAGAGTTTGATGCGGGTACGCTTTATCACCCGTATGCAACGTCTTTACGCATGAGTGATATTGGTTATAAGAGTAAAAACCAAGTTAATTTAAAAATAGATTACAACTCGCTAAGCGGATATGTAGAAAGTTTAACTCAAGCGATAAGTACTCCCTACCCTGAGTATGAAACGCTGGGCGTTAATGTCAACGGTGAGTATCAACAACTCAATGCTAATATTCTACAAATTGAAAACGAGTTCTACAGCACAATGCGGCCGAAACAGATTATTAATTCTGGGGAAAAGCCGACCATAGCTCTTAAAAAACGCGGGGTGCGTTATGTAGAAATGCGTTCTTTAGATTTAGATATTTTTAATCCCATCGGTATTGATGTCGATAAAGCTCGATTTATTGAAGCATTATTATTAACGTGTTTACTTAATGAGAGCCCCAAAAATACTAATTTTGATCAACAAATAAATAACTCTAATCAATTAGCAGTAGCTAATCAGGGGAGAAAACCAGGTTTAACGCTCTATAAAGGTGACAAAAATATTCTTTTAAGTGATTGGGCTATGGAAATTTTAATTTCCATGCAAACAATCTGTGAAGTTCTTGATAATGCTAACCCTGATAAACCTTATACTCGAGCTTTAGAAACACAAAAAGCGGTGGTCAATAACCCTGATCTAACGCCATCGGCTAAAATCTTATCACAGATGACAGAAGCTAAAGTTCCGTATACTCGTTTTGCTTTAAGCAAATCCCGAGAGCATGCCGCACTATTTAAAGCGGCAACCTTGGATGAATCTATTCGAAAAGAATTTAGTGAACTAGCTGTTAAATCTATCGCTAAACAGCAGGAAATTGAGCAAACACCCCAAATGCCATTTGAGCAGTTTTTAGCTAATTATTTCACTCAAACTTAATTGCGCATCTTATACAAACTTTGACTAAAACTCATACTTAATAAACCGTTATGACTGCAAATACAATTGACACATTACAAGCTGAATTGGCTGATAAAAATCCTAGAAAAATTATTAAGTCTGCTCTAGAACTACATGAAAATATTGCCGTTTCTTTTAGCGGTGCAGAAGATGTGGTGTTGATTGATATGGCAATTAAGCTGCGCAGTGATATTAAGGTATTTTCATTGGACACCGGTCGCTTACATCCAGAAACCTATCGTTTTATTGAGCAGGTTAGAAAGCATTATCAAATTGATATTGAATTACTCAGCCCAAATAGAGATGAACTCGATAGTTTTGTAACCCAAAAAGGTCTATTTAGCTTTTATGAAGACGGTCATCAAGAATGTTGTGGCATCCGTAAAGTTGAACCTTTAAAACGTAAATTAGCACAGTTAGATGCATGGATTACCGGTCAACGAAAAGATCAAAGCTTAGATACTCGCCAAGAAATTCCTGAAATACAAATTGACACTGTTTTTTCAACCTCAGAAAAAACCTTAATTAAATTTAATCCGCTGATCAACTGGTCATCTAGTCAGGTTTGGGATTATATTGAAGCGCATCAAGTACCCTACAACCCATTACATCAACAAGGCTTTATCAGTATAGGTTGCGAACCCTGTACTCGCGCAGTTTTACCCAATCAACATGAACGGGTTGGGCGCTGGTGGTGGGAAAGTGGCGGAAAAAAAGAGTGTGGATTACACGCGGGTAATGTACAAAAATAACTTATAATCGGCTAATTTTAAACTTTAGAAACCTTCTCTTTAGGACTTTATAAAAGACTATGGCTCAATATATCTATTCAATGAATCGGGTCGGCAAAATCGTCCCTCCTAAGAAATATATTCTTAAAAACATTTCCTTATCTTTTTTCCCCGGCGCAAAAATTGGTGTACTCGGTCTTAATGGCTCGGGTAAATCTACACTGCTAAGAATTATGGCCGGCATTGATAAAGAAATTGAAGGTGAAGCGATTCCTCTTAAAGGTATCAACATTGGCTATTTAGCCCAAGAACCCCATTTAGATCCAGAAAAAACGGTACGCGGCAATATTGAAGAAGCTGTGGCTGACGTTAAAAATGCCTTAACGGCATTAGATGCCGTTT
>CAIVAH010000087.1 GCA_903903765.1 uncultured Methylococcaceae bacterium | reverse complement strand
ACTGAATACTGTACTGCAATGGAAGACCTTGCTGATGCACAGCAAGTCTGTGAAAAATTAGGTATTCCATTAAAAACAATTAATTTTGCCTCTGAATACTGGGATGAAGTTTTTGAAGTTT
Organism: uncultured Methylococcaceae bacterium; assembly: GCA_903903765.1. Lineage (GTDB taxonomy): Bacteria > Pseudomonadota > Gammaproteobacteria > Methylococcales > Methylomonadaceae > Methylobacter_C. The sequence goes on along the minus strand of CAIVAH010000087.1, from coordinate 1,463 downwards.
TTCTTGAAGAATTTAAAGCTGGACGCACTCCTAATCCAGACATTTTATGCAATAAGCATGTTAAATTTAAAGCATTTCTTAACTATGCCTTAGAAGAATTAGGTGCAGATTATATTGCCACAGGGCATTATGCACGCGTTGGAATTAACCCTCATAATGAATCAGAGTTTCAATTATTAAAAGGCCTAGACCCCAACAAAGAGCAAAGCTATTTTCTATATACTTTGGGCCAGAAAGCCTTATCCAAAACACTCTTCCCAATTGGCCACCTCCATAAACCAGAAATTCGTAAGCTCGCTGATAAAGCCGGCTTTGCCAATAGCCGAAAAAAGGACAGTACCGGCATTTGCTTTATTGGAGAACGCAAATTTACCGAATTTTTACAACGCTACCTTCCAACACAACCAGGTGAAATGCGCACCCCAGAAGGGCAATACATAGGTAAGCACTCTGGTTTAATGTATTACACTTTAGGTCAACGCCAAGGCTTAGGGATAGGTGGGGTTAAAAATGCCCCAGATGAACCCTGGTATGTATTAGAAAAAGATTTAGAAAATAACATATTGTTAGTCGGACAAGGGCACGATCACCCTTTGATGTTGCACAACACACTTGAAGCAAGTCAATTAGACTGGTGCAATAACAAACTCTTAACATCCGACATTAGATGTTCCGCTAAAACACGTTATCGCCAACCCGATCAAACGTGTTTACTAGAGCCTTTAGGCAATGACCGCTGCAAAGCCACTTTTGATGAACCACAAAGAGCCATAACACCAGGCCAATCCGTGGTTTTTTATGACGGTGATGTTTGTTTAGGCGGCGGCATTATCGAAACAAAATATAATCAATATTAAGACAATTACTCTCTTATCAGGACACAAAACATGACAAACTTTGCCTTAACCGCAATCTCACCGATCGACGGTCGCTATGCTAATAAAGTAGAGAACTTACGCCCTATTTTTAGTGAATATGGTTTAATTCGCTTTCGTGTCCTAGTAGAAGTGCGTTGGCTACAGGCACTGGCTAAGCAGCCATTAATTACTGAAGTACAAACATTTAGCACAACTGCGGATGAATTATTAAATAACATTATTAATCAATTTTCTGAAGCGGATGCGCAACGTGTTAAAGACATCGAAAAAACCACTAACCATGATGTGAAAGCCGTTGAATATTTTTTGAAAGAAAAAATAGCCGGTAACATAGAACTAGAAAAAGTCAGCGAGTTTATTCACTTTGCTTGTACATCTGAAGACATTAACAATCTTTCTTATGCCTTAATGTTAAAAGAAGGTCGCGTTGTTATTCAACATCAAATATCTGAATGTATCGGCGCTCTAAAGAAACTAGCGTTAGAAACTGCTGATCAACCTATGTTATCAAGAACACATGGCCAATCAGCAACCCCAACTACAGTAGGTAAAGAATTTGCTAATGTTGCTGCTCGCATGTTGCGT
>CAIVAH010000086.1 GCA_903903765.1 uncultured Methylococcaceae bacterium | reverse complement strand
GATGATTTTTCCGATGATGAATTGGATACTTTGTTTGCTAGAAATAAAGATACTGGCAGAAGTATTGGCTTGTGAAATACTTAATAGATACATGTGTTTTATCAGAATGCATTAAACGCACACCTAATTCTTTCGTCTCGCAATGGTTCAGCGATCAAGATTCGACTCAACTTTACCTGAGTAGTATTACTATCGCAGAGATCAAGAAAGGTCTATACAAAATTCAATCAACACAGCCTGATAGATTTAATAAACTTGAAAATTGGCTTTTTACCGTAGAAAAAGAGTTCAATAGACGTATATTGCCCATTACAGAAAATATTTTAGATAAATGGGCTGAAATATCAGCAAATGCAGAATTAAATGGTGGGAAACTTGCTGTTATGGATAGTTTAATAGCCGCAACAGCTTATGAACATAAATTGACTTTAGTTACTCGAAATGTGGACGATTTTAAACTGACGCCAATAAATATAATCAATCCGTATACAATTTAACCAAAAGCATGGGGTGCAAGGTTAATTTTAATTGATCCGCCAAAAAAAACATTATCTGAGGGATTAAGGATTTTAGATACGCTTTATCTTGATGAACCAAAACAAAATGCAGTTGATTAATAATTACGAGCAGAAAACAAAGCAACACAACCGACAACTTCAATTGAAATTTTCGTAAATCTTGCATCCAATTCTTTTTTTAAGGCTTCAGCACTATCATGCCTGTTACTAAACACACCCTTTTTATTGTAGAAATTCATTAATCGTTTTGCTAAGTAATTAGGCGAAACGCCATCTTGCAATATGGTCGATCCAAAAATAACAGCATCGGGTGTCATTAAGTTTTTTAAGTGATCAAAGAGAACTCCTTTTATCGAAAAATCTCCGGGTAGACAATGCAACAAAAAATTAACACCTATAGAGTCAAATTTCTCAGCTGTCATAACAATAGGATCCAATACATTACGGCAGTATACTTCTGGCGTATATCTACTTATTCTCTCAGAGGTATATCTCAACGCATTATTATTTAAATCCATTAATGCAATTCTCGGATTATCAGATGAAAAATTACATTGATCTAAAAAATAACCGGTGCCAACACCCACATCCACATGATTATTGCTAACAAATTCATCATATTTCTTTGCCATTTTATTGGCAGGGCACTTCCATAAAAAGCGACATGAAAAACCCAATACTAAAAGATCATAAATAGCCAAAACATGTTTATTATAAACAGCTTGTCCGGCTTCAACTTCTTGAGCAGTTGGTGCATTCATTCATTAATCTCCTAAAAACTAAAATCAAACTCATACTGGAATAAAATTAATATGCCTCCCTTTGTTTTTACAATTCCTTATTTATACGAATAACCTTAAGACACCCTTTCAATGCCTTATTCAAAATCATATAGGTATCTTTATCAAAAACAGGTCTTGCACTATCAAGCAACGCAGGAATATCAGTTTTGGTTTGAACAGTACCTAAGTAACACCAATGATCAATGATATGCAGATCTCCCGCTTCTTTTAGTGCTATCACATTTTCATAAGGCCATTGACTGACTTTTAACTTAACCATAACCTGTTGTAACCGAAGCGAATGGCTTAACATCGATTCTTCTCCTACACAAACCCCTTGGCATTTGTGCAACTGTCTGGCAAAACAAGGACGACCCTTGGTTACTTTCTCTAAACCTAGCGCCCCCAAACACAGACTGTTATCCTGTGCCAATTTACGTAATACATGAATGGCATCTCGCTGAGTACGAAATAAACCATATAAATTGTCTTGCTCGCCAAAATCCAAATCATCAGCCCATGTCAATACAGGCATAACGCCGCCGGTTTTTTGTTGTAACTGCCAAGCACATAAATCATTACTACGCCTTAAGCGCCGATTGTGAATAGGTTGCAAGGTTTTAATCAATTGCGCCTCTTTTAACAAAGCGCCAATTTCTCCAGCAGTTTCGATATATTCGATCCGGCGTAATTGCTGAGATAAACTCATCTCTTTACCGTGCCGGTGATCAGCTGAAAAATGGGCTAACACCCGTTGTTTGATATGCGTACTTTTACCGACATACAAAGGTAAATCGTTTTCACCGTAAAACAAATACACACCTGGCGTGTCAGGCAAGCCTTGGATTAAATCCTCATCAACCTGTGAAGGAAGACTGGGGCGCCCCACCAACTTTTTGACGGTGGCTGCAATGTGCTCAGCGTCTAAGGTTTTATGGATGTCTTGCCAAAATTGATGTATTAATTGCGCATCACCCAAGGCTCTATGTCTATCTGAAACTGATAGGCTATGACGCTCAATTAAACTGTCGAGATTATGGTGTTTATGTTCAGGAAATAATGCTCTGGACAGTTTTACATTGCATAAAATATTTGGTCTAAAGACGATATCAAGGCGTTTAAACTCATTTTTTAAAAACCCATAATCAAACCTAGCATTATGCGCAATGAACAGATACCCCTCTAAGAGGGCATTTAAATCTTGAGCGATATCTTGAAATGTTGGTGAATGTAATACCATCTCATTAGTGATACCCGTCAATCGTTCAATAAAAACAGGTATACGGGTTTGAGGATAGACTAACTGACTCCACTCCCTTACTCCAGTCTCATCAACCAAGACCACACCCACCTCTGTGACCCGATCTACCAATGGATTCCCGCCAGTGGTTTCAAGATCTACAAAAGCTAAACGCATCGGTATAGTTAAAATATAAACTCCTTAAATCCAACAACCAACGTTATTAATCAACTAGCGTTCTTTTTGGAATGACCCACCCTCCTCCCATAGAACGATATAAATTGACGCTAGAAGCTAGGGTAATACTTTGTGCACTGATGAGTTCAATCTGTGCATCGAATAATTGCCTTATAGAATCCAGCACCGTAATATAGTCCGTATAACCTTCCTCATAACGAATACGTGATAAATTAAAATAATTTTGTACAGCAGTCACTCGTTTATATTGAAATTCTTTTTGAACTTTGTATTTAGTATTACTGACAAGTGCGTTTTCAAATTCACGAAAACCTGAAATGATTACACGTTTATAATTAAACAGCGCTGCATCTTGTATGGCTTCAGCTGACTTTATTTGACCAGCAATCTTACCCGCTGTAAAAATAGGTGTAACTAATGAGGAACCCACACTCCAGAAATTAGCACCAGGGACAAATAACGTAGCAACTTGTGTACTCATTTGCCCTACATTACCCGTCAATGAAATTTGGGGGAAATATTGCGCTCGCGCGACACCTATTCGTGCATTTGCAGCGATTAGTTGCTGTTCTGCGAGTTGAATATCAGGACGCTGTGCCAGTAAATCAGAAGGTAAACCAGCGGGAATGATAGGTAATTTAAGCTGATCTAGTGTCAATCCCCTTTTTATCGGCGCTGGATTTCTACTTAATAAAACATTTAACGCATTCTCTGTTATTGCAATTTGCTGTTCATACATTGGTATAAATGCACTGCGTCTTTGAAATTCAGAGTCAACTTGTTCCACTTCTAATTCAGAAGAATATCCCTCGTTAAAACGACTCTTAGCGATACGAAGCTCTTCTTTAAGGCTATTAACGACACTTTGCGTTATTTCCAAATTCTTATCTAATTCACGTAATCTAATATAGGTTTGAGCAACATCACTAATGAGTGTGAGTATGACCGCATTTTTAATCGCTTCTTGCGATAAAAGGTCAGCACGAGCAGCCTCATTGGCTCGTCGTAATTTACCCCAAATATCCAACTCCCAATTCATTGCCGCCCCTAACTTAGCGGCATCTAGTTCTGAAGTTTGTGAACCAGAACCATAAGGCGTCCCACCATAATTACTGGTTTGAGTGTGTGCATAATCACCCAATCCAGATAATTGAGGAAACATATTGGCTCGTGTTGAACCATATTGCCCCATGAATTGTTCAATACTTGCGTAGGCTACTTTTAAATCTAAATTATTTTGTACTGCTTCATTAATTAATTGATTTAATACAGGGTCAGAAAACTGCTCCCACCATACTAAGCTTGTTGAGGATTTTGCGCTGTTGTGCTCTGCTAAACGCCATTCTTTAGGTATATCTATTTGAGGTTTTATATAATCTGGACCAATTTTAAAACACCCTGATTGCAACATCACCAGTACAAAAACCAAATATCTTTTCATAGCTTTATTCCTGTTTAGCATTAATTTATTTCGAAACATCATGTTTACGTTGCCATTTTTGAACAACATAAAAACTAACAGGAATTAAAAATATTGCAATAAATGTAGCTGCTGTCATGCCTCCAATCACAGTAAATCCCATTATGCGACGAGATAAAGACCCAGCACCACTAGCAATCGCAAGGGGAATACAACCTAAAATAAATGCAAATGCTGTCATTAAAATAGGACGTAACCGTAAGCGTGCCGCCTCAAGTGTTGCCTCGAGTACAGGTTTACCTTCATCAACACCCATTTTCGCAAACTCAACGATTAGTATGGCATTTTTAGCTGTAAGTCCAATCAACATTACTAAACCGATCTGAGCATAAATATTGTTTTCATATCCACCAATCAATAGACCAGAAAATGCCCCAAAAACTGCAATAGGTGTACCGAGCAATACACTGAATGGTAAACTCCAGCTTTCATAGAGTCCCGCTAATATTAAAAATACACAGAAAATTGCAAATGCAAAAACCATTGCCGGAGATATACCTTGCTGGGCTAATTTTTCTTGAAAACTCATCCCAATATAGTCGTAGCCCATTTCTTTAGGCATTGTTTCGGCAAATACTTCTTCTAACACCTTCATCACTTGCGCTGAGCTATAACCACTTTTTGGGGTAATATTAATCTGCTGACAGCGATGAAGATTGTAGCGCATAGTAAATTCTGGCCCTTCAATTTGACGAATACTAGTGAGCGCTGATAATGGCACCGTATTACCATCATTATTTCGGACATAAAAGTTACTTAATGAATCTGTATTTTTCCGATATTCCCCTTCAGCTTGCACATAAACTTGCCATTGCCGCCCAAAACGATTGAAGTAATTGATAAACCCAGAGCCCATATAAGCTTGTAAAGTTTTATATACCTCAGATAAAGCAATACCCTGCTTTAGCACCTTATCACGATCTACATCAATAAAAAGTTGTGGCACTGATGGCAAACCAGTTGTCATGGCAAAAGCAATTTCGGGACGTTTAGTTAACGCAGCCAAAAATTGTTTAGTATTATCAGCTAGGTATTTAACGTCATTACCTGTTTTGTCTTCTAACACCATTGTTACGCCCCCTGAAGTGCCCACCCCAGGAATAGCCGGTGGTGGAAAGGCAAAACCCATTGCTTCAGAGACTTTTGATATTTCTTTATTTAAATGCGCTTTAATTGCATTGTATTGTTCTTCAGGTTTGGTTCGTTCGGCCCAATTTTTTAAAGAAATAAAGAAAAAGGTATTGTAAGTAGTATTAGCTTGACTCAGCATGTTATAGCCAATGACCGACGAATAGTATTGAACGCCTGGGGTATTCTCAAGAATTTTTTCAATTTTCTGGGTGGCTTCATCTGTTCGTTGCAATGAAGAAACATTTGGCAGTTGAATACCTGCAAATAAATAACCTTGATCTTCATCAGGTAAAAACCCGGTCGGTAAAATTTTACTTATCCCCCCCGCACAAAGTGTTAAAAGTCCTAAAAACAACATACTAAGCATACTTTTACGGATTAATACCGCACAAAAACTGACATAACCCTCATTAGTTCGACCGAATAGACGATTAAAATTGTCATAAAATTTTTGTACAAAGCCAGTACCTCTAACCTTTGGTCTAAGTAATAACGCGGCTAATGCAGGGCTTAACGTTAAGGAGTTAAAGGTAGAAATCATAACTGATACACCCACAGTCACAGCAAACTGCTTGTATAGTTGACCCGTGATACCAGGAATAAAAACAGTTGGCAAAAATACGGCAATCAATGCTAATGAGGTACCAATAATAGGTCCTGTAACTTCACGCATCGTTTTTAAAGTCGCTTCTTTAGGGCTTAAACCTTTCGCAATATGATGCTCAACAGCTTCTACAACCACAATCGGATCATCAACTACTAATCCAATTGCCAACACTAGTCCGAACAAAGATAACGTGTTAATTGAAAAACCCAATACAGGAAAGAGCATAAAGGTACCAATCAGTGACACGGGTACAGCCAGTAAAGGAATTAGTGTAGGTCGCCAACCTTGTAAAAACAAAAAAACGACAATAATAACTAGTATGAGCGCTTCAAATAATGTCTCAATAATTTCATTAATGCCTTCTGTAACAGAAAGCGTTGTATCTAAAGCGACCACATAATCCATATCTGCAGGGAAACGTGTTTTTAACTCCTCCATCATTTTTTTAGCACTTTCAGCGGCATCAATCGCATTAGAGCCTGGTAATTGATAGAGTGCTATTAAAGCGGCTGGTTTACCGTTTAACCGACTACTCATATCATAAGTTTGAGCACCCAATTCTATTCGACTTACGTCTTTTACCCGCACAATAGCGCCGGAGGGTTCTGCACGTAACACGATATTGCCAAACTCTTCTTCAGTTTGTAAACGACCTTGTGCGCGAATAGCGTATGTAAATTCTTGGCCCTTAGGTACAGGCTCTCCACCTACTTTACCAGCAGGATTAACATTATTTTGAATCTGTATTGCGTTGATGATTTCTGGAATCGTAATATTAAGTTTTGCTAATTGATCTGGTTTTACCCAAATACGCATTGCATATTGTCCAGCCCCAAATACTGACACACTGGCAATGCCTTTAACATGCGTTAATTGATCATTAATATTTATGTAGGCGTAATTAGCCAAAAAAACATTATCATAACTGCCTTTTGGTGAATACAATCCGAACATGATCAAAGGTGATGCGGTTGACTTCTGTACATTTACACCAAAATTTCTTACATCTTGTGGCAATTGTGATTCAGCCTGAGATTTACGCATCTGCGTTAATACTTGATCAGTATTGGGGTCTGTTGATACATCAAAATTAACCCTTAAAGACATTTGCCCATTGTTAGCATTGATAGAATACATATAATTCATATTATCAACACCGGACATTTGCTGTTCGATTGGTGTAGCTACAGACTGCTCAACCGTAACGGCATCTGCACCCGTATAACTTGTTTGAACTTGTATTTCTGGTGGAGCAATATTAGGAAATTGTGCAATGGGTAATCCTGCTATCGATACGAGACCCATAATAACCATTAAAATAGCAATCACCATTGCGACAATGGGACGATTAATAAAAAACTTAGACATCATTATTCCCTTTGCTTAGCCAACAGTTTTCGGAGCAACTTTAATGCCTGGACGAATTTTTTGTAACCCTTCTACAATGACAATATCATTAGGTTTCAAGCCTTCTTTAATTATCCAGTCTGATCCAACTCGTTCACCGGGCGTTACCAAACGTATTTCTACGATATTGTCTGCATTAACAACTGCCACTTGATACTTAGTTTGCAATTGTGTAACTGCTTGTTGAGGAACGATCAGTGCGTCTTTCTCAATTTTTATCACCGCCCTAATTCGAGCAAATTGACCAGGCCGTAAAAAATTATTAGGATTGGGGAATAACACAGCAATCTGAATAGTCCCTGTTTTTATATCCACTTGCCGGTCTGTAAAATAAAAAGTACCCTTGTGAGGATATATAGAACCATCTACGAGTATAAGTTCAATGGGGATAGTGGTTGCACTTCGTTCATTTCTATTATTTTTTTCGCGCGTAAACTCCATATATTGTTGTTCACTTAAACCCAAATAAGCTCTAATAGGTTCAATTTGAGAGACAGAAGTTAATACATTATTTCCACTATTTGGCCCAACTAAATCACCTAGCTGAACTTTTGACATACCTGCAATACCAGTAATAGGCGAAATAATATTCGTAAAACTAAGTGCCAGCTTTGCTGACTCTACAGCAGCTTCTGCTGCCATAACAGATGCTTGTGCATTTGCTTCTCGGCCTACCGCATTATCTTTATCTCTAACACTAACCGCTTTTTCAGGTAACAGACGCTTAATACGTTCTAAATCAAGCATAGCTGTTTTTAATACCGCTTGTTGACCCGCTAAATTACTTTTAGCTTGATCTAAATTAGCTTGATAGGTACGAGGATCAATTTGATAAAGTAGCTGACCTTTCCTTACCAAATCACCTTCTTTATAATTCTGTTTTATTACATAACCAGACACTTGGGCATTAATCTTAGCGTTAATCATGCCATCCAGTGTTCCAATCCATTCTTGTTGAATAGGTACGTCTTTTTGAATCACTTTAGAAACTTCGACTATAGGTGAGTTTTCTACTTTATTTTCAGGTGTTTTTTCACAACCGATTAATATAAACACAGTGATGAAAGATAAAAAAAATAACATTGTACTTTTAGTTTCTACAGCCTTAATTAAGTTTCTATTTCTATTCATAATCAGTGTTTTGGGTTTTGGTTACTAAGTTGATAGACAAGATATTGATATTATATACTTTTATATATAACGATTGTACAGACATAAAACCTCTCGGTAAGACTGTGATTAAGTCGTGATTATCAATTTATTGATCAGAAAAAGTAACATTCACTATTCGTTTAGCCGTTGCTAAAAGTTCTTATATAGACAGTTGATCTGATACTCAAAGGACAACTGTATGAGTTTTATTGATTTTTAGTGCAGACAGGTTAAATTCAATTAAACCAAGATGACACTAAAATAAAGGCTTACTTGAATAGTGATAGTCGATTCGTTTAATTTCCAAGGTTTTTAATTATGAATTTTGCCTCTGATAATTGGGCCGGTGTGCATCCGGCTATTTCTAAACGCTTACAGGAGATTTCTTCAGGATTTTCCACACCCTATGGTGCCGGTGATTTTGATAAAAATATAGAACAGCGTTTTAATGAGCTTTTTGAACGTGAGGTTGCTGTGTATTTTGTAAGTACAGGAACAGCCGCCAATTCTTTAGCATTAGCCGCTGTTAATAGACCAGGCGGGGTATCTTTTTGTCATAGAGAAGCGCATATATTAGAAGACGAATGTGGGGCACCAGAGTTTTTTACCCACGGTGCTCGTTTGGCTCCGGTCGATGGGGACAATGGAAAAATTGATCCTCATCATCTTAAGGCAGAAATTGCTCGCTTCCCGCCCAATTTTATACACGCAGGTCAACCCATGGCGATTTCTATAACTCAGGCCACTGAAATTGGCACGCTTTATAAAAGTGATGAAATAGAAGAAATTGCTACTATTGCAAAAAATCATGGCCTGCCCTTACATATGGATGGCGCCCGTTTTGCAAATGCCTTAGTTTCATTAAACTTAACACCCGCTGAAATGACTTGGAAACGTGGTGTTGATATTGTCTCATTTGGTGCCACTAAAAATGGCTGCTGGTGTGCAGAAGCTCTTTTATTTATGAATCCCGAAATGAGTAAAGATTTACCTTTCATTCGTAAACGAGCCGCGCAGTTATTATCTAAAAGTCGATTTGTAGCAGCTCAGTTTGACGCGTATTTTAAAGATGATCTTTGGTTACAAATTGCGAGACATGCTAATGCCATGGCGCAACATCTTCAAATTGGCATTTTAAATGCCAAAAATGCACGTTTAGCATGGAAAGCGGAAGCTAATGAAGTATTCGCTATTCTTGATAAACCCAATATAGATAAGCTTCAAAAACAAGGAGCGATATTTTATCCATGGAATATCCCCAGAAACACAGTAGGTATTGTTAATGAAAACGAAATGCTGATTCGATTAGTCACCAGTTTTGCAACTAATAAAGCAGAAGTAGAACGATTCATAGCGCTATTAGACTGATATAACGGGGTTACCCAAATAACCATTTAAGTTTTGCGCGTTAATAAATATTTATAGGTCAATTGCAATACTTACACACAATTTTTTATTAGCAAAGATATCAAATTAATGGCGATAAAAAACGCTAATAAAAAAGCACCAAAAACCAACAGCTTAAATATAAACTATTGATTTTAAATCATAAACAAGAATGTATAACTATTAGACGATTTAAACAAACACATTAGATATTAGTCAGTTAGAGACCTACACATACTAAAATCCACAGAGTTATCCACAGGTTCTGGGGATAAATTTATTTTATAAAGTTTGACAACAATTAAAAAGTTAAGCAATTGAATTCATTGGCTAATAAACTTAAAAACAAGGCATTAGCAAAAAAAGATTAGCATTCAAATAAATGTGGTACATTACACACTGACAAAGGAGAGGGTGTAAGAAATTTTGTGTAAATAGTCATTTTGCAGGAAACTGCTATTTTCAGAAATGGATTAAAAATGACTTTATCTAAAGATTTACCCAATGATTTAATTGATAGCTTGTTATCAAATTACAAGAAGCCAGAAGACCTGATTGGTGAGAATGGCCTACTCAAACAACTTACCAAGGCCCTTATTGAGCGAGCCCTCCAGACTGAACTGGCTGAGCATCTTGGCCATGAAAAACATGAGAGTATAACTAACAGAACCGGTAATGCGCGTAACGGTAAAAGCCGTAAAACGCTGAAAGGGGAATTTGGTGAACTGTCGATTGAAATCCCACGCGACCGCGAAGGTAGTTTTGAACCACAACTGATTCCTAAACATCAAACCCGCTGGACAGGCTTCGATGAAAAGATCATTTCACTCTACTCAAGAGGCATGACTGTACGAGAGATTCAAACACATTTAGCTGAAATGTATGGTATTGATGTCTCACCGACGCTTATCTCATCGGTTACAGATGCTGTGGTTGATGAAGTGAAGCAATGGCAGTCAAGGCCGTTGAATTCAGTATATCCAGTCGTGTATCTGGATTGCATTCATGTCAAAGTACGCGATACTGGCTCTGTTAGAGCTAAAGCTATTTATCTTGCCATTGGTATTAATATGGAAGGCGAAAAAGAAGTGTTAGGCTTGTGGATTGCACAGACTGAAGGAGCCAAGTTCTGGCTAAGTGTAGTCACTGAACTTAAAAACCGTGGCGTACAAGATATATTCATTGCCTGTGTGGACGGATTAAAAGGCTTTCCTGAGGCCATTGAGGCTGTTTATCCTAAAGCAACCGTGCAACTTTGTATCGTACACATGGTAAGAAACAGTTTAAATTACGTGGGTTGGAATAAGCGTAAACTCGTAGCAGCAGATTTAAAACGTATTTATACTGCGTCAACCGTTGATGAAGCCGAGCAATATCTAACTGAATTTGAAGCTGAGTGGGGTAAGTCTTATCCACCAATTGCCCATTCCTGGCGCAATAATTGGGCACGTATCATACCTTTCTTTGATTACCCGCCAGAAATACGCAAAATCATCTATACCACCAATGCCATTGAATCGGTGAACATGAGTTTACGTAAAGTCACTAAGAGTCGGGGCTCATTTCCTAACGATGACGCTGTCATGAAATTATTCTATTTGGCACTGAATAACATCAGCAAAAAATGGACGTTACCACTGCGTGATTGGAAACCTGCATTAAATAGGTTTACTATACAGTTTGAGGACAGAATGCCTCTGTAGTAATTAACCGCTATTTACACAAAATTCGGGACACCCTCGGCCATAGGCACTGCCCTCCAGTTTTTTCAATGGTAAATATAGTTTGTTGGTGAGTAATGAGTTCTTCATCACTACATCTGATGATCTTTAAGGCGGGTCTATTGCTTAATGTGTATTTTCTAAAATCTTCAAGTTGTTCTGTTTTTTCAGTGTGTATATCATCTAATAAAGAAGATTGACCTCCTGTCATTAATAAAAATACTTCTGCAAGAATTTCTGCGTCTAATAAGGCTCCGTGTAAATCTCGTTGACTATTATCTACACCATAGCGTTTACATAAAGCATCAAGACTATTTCGTTGGCCTGGATGTTTTTTTCTTGCGTAAGTAAGAGAGTCAAATACTTTGCTATAGTCTTCAACTTGTCCTAGCACTTCATTAATCATTGCTAATTCATGATTTATGAAGCCAACATCAAAAGGCGCGTTATGTATTACTAATTCCGCATCTTTGATAAAAGTTAAAAAGTCTTCTAAGATTTGTTCGAATCGAGGTTTATCCGTTAAGAAATCGTTGCTAATGCCATGAACGGCAATCGCGCCTGCATCTATAAGGCGGTCAGGATTGATGTAGACATGAAAATGTTTACCAGTTATACGGCGTTTAATCATTTCCACACAACCGATTTCAATAATTCTATGGCCGTCTTGTGGACTTAATCCAGTTGTTTCAGTGTCAAGAAAGATTATTCTGTTGGTAAAAGTCCGATTATCCATGTATTTATGATCTTTAGAGGCAATCCTGTTTCTATTGATAGCCTTGTGGGTTTTTAGATTGCCAATTCCAGGTGTCAGCGATCATATCTTGTAAGGTTTTTTCAACTTTCCAATTAAGTTCTTTTAAGGCTAAGTCTGGGTTTGCATAATACTCTGCTAGGTCGCCGTCGCGTCTAGGTGATATTTTATAATTAATAGTCCTTCCAGTAACTTTTTCAAAAGTATTAATGATGTCTAATACACTATAACCATGTCCTGCACCTAAGTTATAAGCTTTACAGTTTCCTGATATAAATTGGGTATTTTTAAAGGCATGAATTGCACTGATATGACCTTTAACTAAATCGATAACATGTATGTAATCTCTAACACCTGTGCCGTCTTTAGTAGGATAGTCGTCACCAAAAACAGCTAATTGTGGTAGTTTGCCAATTGCAACTTGTGCTACGTATGGCATGAGATTGTTAGGGATACCGTTAGGGTCCTCGCCAATTAAGCCACTTTCATGAGCGCCTATTGGATTAAAGTAGCGTAATAAAGCGATTTTCCAAGGTTTATCTGATTTAGTTTTACTGTCTGCTGCAGCTAAATCTCGCAAAATATCTTCAACCATCGCTTTTGATCGGCCATAAGGATTGATCGCGCCAATTGGTAAATCTTCTGAATATTGAGTTTTATCTGTAATGCCATATACCGTTGCCGAAGAACTGAATACTAATTGTTTTACATTATGCTCCTGCATAACTTCTGTTAAGACCAGTGTACCGAACACATTGTTGTGATAATACAAATGGGGTTGTTCACAGGATTCGCCGACTGCTTTAAGGCCAGCGAAATGAATGACAGTTGATGGTTGTTCTTTAGAAAAAATATCACTTAATGATTGTTTATCGCGAATATCAGCTTCATAAAATGTTACGAGTTTGCCAGTGATAGCTTCTACTCTATTTAATGATGTGACTTTACTGTTAGATAAATTATCAACAACAACGACATTAAATCCAGCATTCAAAAGTTCTACACAAGCATGACTACCAATATAACCAGCTCCGCCAGTTACTAGCACGGTATGATGTGACATGGAAATTTCCTTAAGTATTATTTATTTTAAGTTTAATTAAATGGACGCGGCGATTGTCAGCTCGTACAATTTCAAAACGCATATTATTAACGACTAAGCTTTCGCCTTTTTTAGGCATATGTTCAAGTTGGCTAAGGATAAATCCTCCAATGGTGTCATATTCATCTGTGCTTAGATTGCTTGAAAAGTACTCGTCGAATTCTTCAATCGGAATTAGAGCTTTAATCATGAATTCATTTGAATTACGTTGAAAGATGTAGCCCTCATCCTCATGATCATCATGCTCATCTTCAATTTCACCGACAATTTCTTCTAAAACATCTTCAATCGTCACTAAACCAGCTGCTTGACCATATTCATCGACAACAATTGCCATATGATTTCCGTTGGTGCGCAGTTCTTTAAGTAAAATATTCAGGCGTTTGCTTTCGGGGACGACACAGGCAGGGCGCATTAAATCAGCTACTGTCAGATTCTTGTTTTGTAAAACATGGGCAAGTAAGTCTTTAGCCAATAAGACGCCGACAATTTTACTGCGATCACCATCAATGACAGGATAACGAGAATGGCAAAACTCAATGACTAAGGGGAAAATAGTTTCAAGCTCAGCTTCTTTAGGAACTACCACCATTTGCACTCTGGGAATCATGATGTCCCTGACGCGCATTTGAGATACTTGTAAAACACCTTCAATCATCGTTAAGGCATCAGTATCTAGGACATGGTTTTCTTTGGCCTCTCGTAACACGTCGAGTAAATCATCTAGATCTTCTGGTTCTCCGGAGAAGATTTGACTTAATTTCTCAACCCAGCGTTTACGAGGGGCGGTAGTACTCGGAGGTTGGTCGTCGCTCATGCAATGATATCCTGTAAATAAGGGTTTTTAATGTTTAATTGCGTTAGTAAATAAATTTCTTTTTGTTCCATTAAATCTGCTTCTTCATCAGTTATGTGATCGAAACCTAAGAGGTGTAAAACACCATGTATCACAATATGTGCCCAATGATCATGTAAGGCTTTTTGTTGTTCTTGCGCTTCTTTTTCAAGAACAGATGCGCAGATAACTAAATCCCCTAAGAGATTCATTTCAATATAATCAGGGAGTTCAATTGGGAAGCTAAGGATATTAGTTGGGCCAGATTT
>CAIVAH010000085.1 GCA_903903765.1 uncultured Methylococcaceae bacterium | reverse complement strand
CATTGGTGGATGCAACGTATTACAGCGGTCACTTTAATACCTTTATCTTTTTGGCTAATTATTTTTTTAGATTTGAGTTTGCATGGTACGTGGCAGGATACGGTTGCTTGGTTAGCTACGCCTTTAAATACTGCGTGCATTGTCGCGTGGATACTTGCCGTTTTTTATCATGCCGCCTTGGGTTTGCAGGTGGTAATTGAAGACTATGTAGCTAAGGAATCAGCAAAAATAGTGGTGGTATGGTCAGTTAATTTAGTGTTCATTTTTTTAGCACTGGCAGCTTTAATTGCCGTGTTTCGTATACTCTCAATAGGATAATTCATGACCATAGACTATAAAATTATTGAACATAGCTACGATGTCGTGGTTGTTGGTGCTGGGGGCGCGGGGCTTAGAGCAACTTTTGGGATGGCAGAAAAAGGCTTAAAAACGGCCTGTTTAACTAAGGTATTTCCGACCCGAAGTCACACAGTCGCTGCACAAGGCGGTATTAGTGCCGCTTTAGGAAATATGGGAGAGGATGATTGGCGTTTTCATATGTACGACACGATTAAAGGTTCAGATTGGTTAGGTGATCAAGATGCCATTGAATATATGTGTCGAGAAGCTATTCCTGCGGTTATAGAGCTTGAACATTACGGTGTACCATTTTCTAGAACAGAAGATGGAAAAATTTATCAACGCGCTTTTGGCGGCATGACAACGCATTATGGTAAAGGGCAAGCCCAAAGAACGTGTGCTGCTGCGGATAAAACTGGTCACGCTATCTTACATACTTTGTATCAGCAAGCTTTAAAACATAAAGCTGAGTTTTTTGTTGAATATATCGTACTTGATTTAATCATGGAAAATGGTGAATGTCGCGGTGTATTAGCGTGGTGTTTGGATGATGGCTCCTTGCATCTATTTAAAGCTCATGTCACTGTATTAGCAACTGGCGGTTACGGTCGTAGTTATTTTTCTTGTACTTCTGCGCATACGGTAACGGGAGATGGTAACGCTATGGTTCTGCGTGCTGGTTTACCTTTACAAGATATGGAGTTCATTCAGTTTCATCCTACTGGCATTTATGGTTCAGGTTGTTTAATTACCGAAGGCGTAAGAGGTGAGGGCGGCTATTTAACTAACTCAGAAGGAGAACGTTTTATGGAACGATATGCCCCGCATGCCAAAGATTTAGCATCACGAGATGTGGTAAGTCGTGCTATGACTATTGAGATTCAAGAGGGTCGAGGTGTTGGTAAACTTAAAGATCATATTTATTTACATATCGAACATTTAGATCCTGCCTTAATTAATGAGCGGTTACCCGGCATCGCTGAAACATCAAGGATTTTTGCAGGTGTTGATGTGACTAAAGAACCAATCCCTGTTTTACCTACCGTGCATTACAACATGGGCGGTATCCCGACTAATTACAAAGCAGAAGTCGTGACCTTAGAAGAAGGTAATCCCGATAAAGTCGTGCCGGGGTTAATGGCGATTGGGGAGGCCGCATGCGTGTCAGTGCATGGTGCGAATCGTTTAGGATCTAACTCGTTATTAGATTTAGTGGTATTCGGTCGATCAGCGGCTATTCGATGTACTGAGTTGATTAAGCCGGGTACTGCTCAGAAACCGTTAGCGAAAGATGCTTGTGATGCTGCTTTGGCTAGGTTTGAAAAGATAAGAAATGCGAATGGACCACGGAGTGTGTCAGATATTCGCTTAGCGATGCAAAAAACTATGCAAACTAAAGCGGCGGTATTCAGAACTCAAACTACTTTAGACGAGGGTATTGCTGCTATGGCAGATATTAAACAGTCATTTTCTGAAGTCGGTGTTAAAGATAAATCCTTAATTTGGAATACTGATTTAGTTGAAGCTTTAGAATTGGATAATTTATTGTGTCAGGCACATGTCACGATCAATGCGGCAGGTAATAGACATGAAAGCCGTGGCGGTCATGCCCGAGAAGATTATCCGCACCGTGATGATGATCAGTGGTTAAAGCATACCTTAACTTGGATGGAGGACGAGTCGGTAAAAATTGATTATCGTCCCGTGCATTTGTATACCCTAACAAATGACGTTGCAGCTATTCCACCTAAAGAGAGGGTTTACTAATGGCAGAGTTCACCTTACCTAAGAATTCAACCTTAATTAAAGGGACTGTCTATAAAGCACCAGAAGACGCTAAAAATATACGGCGCTTTGAAGTGTATCGTTGGGATCCAGAAACTGCAGAAAATCCGCGTATCGATATTTATGAGTTAGATATGGATAACTGTGGCCCTATGGTATTAGATGCTATCTTAAAGATTAAAAATGAAGTTGATAGTAGCTTAACCTTTAGACGCTCTTGTCGAGAAGGGGTATGCGGATCTTGTGCTATGAATGTTAATGGTAAAAATACGCTGGTTTGTACAAAAGCCATTGATGAGTATTCGGATACCATAAAAATATTTCCGTTGCCGCACATGCAGGTCGTAAAAGACTTAGTACCTGATATGACGCATTTTTATGCGCAATATGCTTCAATTAAACCCTGGATAGAAACACAAACGCCAGCACCGTCAGATACTGAACGCTTACAAAGTAAAGAAGATCGTGAAGTATTAGATGGCTTATATGAATGTGTTTTATGTGCATGTTGTTCGACCAGTTGCCCAAGTTATTGGTGGAATGGAGTACGATATTTAGGTCCTGCGGTATTGTTACAAGCTTATCGTTGGTTAGTGGATACTCGTGATGAAAATACGGGGGAGCGGCTTGACGAATTAGAAGATCCTTTTAAATTGTATCGTTGTCACACGATTATGAACTGCACAGATACTTGTCCAAAAGGTTTAAATCCAGCCAAGGCTATTGCCGAAACTAAAAAGCTTTTAGTACAAAGAAAATTGGGTTAATGACTGAATTGTCGAAGCTTAGATGGCAGTGTAGGCGTGGCACTAAAGAACTGGATTTGATCTTAATGGATTATTTGGAAACGCAGTATTTATCATCCTCTGAACACAAAAAAGCTAAATTTATTGAGCTATTAAGCTTGGAGGATGATGAACTAATAGTTGTTTTAATGGACTTTATACGGTCATCTTGAAATAAATCTAGGCAATTTTAATTGCCTAGATTATTGCTTTTTAATTTAGTATTTTATAATTTTTTATTAAAAAACCTCTATATTTATTATATCAATGATTAATTAATGCTAAAAAAACTCCGAATTTGTAATAGAAAGTTGCTTTGTTGTTCTGCAATTGCTTTTTCGATCGATTCTTTGTCAATTTGTTGCTGTAAGTTTTGAAGTTTGACGAGGCGAGTGGCTAATACTTTGCTGATTTGTTCTGCTATATCGGGTCGTTTAATTAATATATCTTGGAATGAAT
>CAIVAH010000084.1 GCA_903903765.1 uncultured Methylococcaceae bacterium | reverse complement strand
GGTAACCAATGTTGATAACACTTTTTATATTATTGGTACGGTAGCAGGCCCACACCCCTACCCTGCTATGGTTAGAGATTTTCAGTCTATTATTGGCAGAGAAACTAAAGAACAGTGTCTTGAAGCAACTGGCCGTTTACCGGATGCTTTAGTAGCTTGTGTTGGCGGTGGTTCTAATGCAATCGGTTTATTCTATCCTTTTATAGATGATGATTCGGTAAAAATGTACGGTGTTGAAGCAGCCGGTGATGGTGTGGCTACGGGTCGCCATTCTGCGCCTTTATGTGCGGGTCGCCCAGGTGTGTTACATGGTAATCGCACCTATTTAATGTGTGATGATGATGGCGAAATTATTGAAACGCATTCCATTTCTGCTGGCTTAGATTATCCTGGGGTGGGGCCAGAACATGCTTGGTTAAAAGATACTGGCCGTGCTACTTATGTAAACATAACTGATACTGAAGCCTTAGAAGGTTTTTATGCCTTAACGCGTATGGAAGGCATTATTCCTGCGTTGGAATCTAGTCATGCGATGGCTTATGCTATGAAGTTAGCCCCCACAATGCGTAAAGATGAAACGTTGATTATTAATTTATCTGGTCGTGGCGATAAAGATATGCAAACCATGGCAAAACGTGAAGGTATTGAACTATGAGTCGCTTAGCTAGTACATTTGAAGAACTTGCCAAAACAGGTCGCAAAGCCTTAATTCCTTTTGTCACCGCGGGTGATCCAAGACCTAATTTTACCGTACCGTTAATGCATGCTATGGTTGAGGCTGGTGTTGATGTGATTGAATTAGGCATTCCTTTTTCTGACCCTATGGCAGATGGCCCAGTTATTCAACGCGCCAGTGAACGTGCTTTGGCTCATAAAATGAGCTTAAGACGCACCTTAGAAGTCGCTATTGAGTTTAGGAAAACTAATCAAACAACCCCTGTAGTTTTAATGGGCTATTTAAACCCTATCGAAGCAATGGGTTACGAAGACTTTGCTAATGCCGCCCAGCGTGCTGATATTGATGGTGTTTTAACCGTTGATCTTCCGCCGGAAGAAGGCTCAGAATGCAGCGCTTTATTAAAAGCCCGCGATATCGACCCCATTTTTCTTTTAGCCCCTAATAGTACTGATGAACGCGTTAAAAAAATGGACGCTGCGGGCAGTGGTTATATTTATTACGTTTCTTTAAAGGGTGTAACTGGGGCAGGACATTTAAATATTGCCGATGTCGAAACCAAGGTAGCGCAAATTAAAGCCCACACTCACTTACCCATTGCGGTTGGCTTTGGCGTAAAGGATGCTGAAACTGCTAAGGCTATCGCAAATGCGGGCGATGGTGTTGTTATTGGTAGTGCTTTAATTAGTAAAATTGAGGCCAACCTTGATGATCCAGAACAAGCACATAAAGAAATAATTGAATTATTAGTATCCATTCGTAAAGCGTTGGATAATTAAAAAGTATCATGCACACAGGAGCAAGCAATGAGCTGGTTTGAAATACTATTACCTAAAACCATTAGAACTGAAGGGTCTACTAAAAAAGTAACTGTCCCTGAAGGATTGTGGACAAAATGCCCTAGTTGCAATGCGATTCTTTACAATAATGAATTAGAAAAAAACCTAAGTGTCTGCCCAAAATGCGATCATCATTTACGCATCTCAGCCAGAACACGCTTAGATATGTTTCTTGATACAGAAGGCCGTAAAGAAATTGGTAAAAATATTAAACCGGTAGATCCTCTTAAGTTTAAAGATACTAAAAAATATAAAGATAGAGTCATACAAGCGCAAAAACAAACTAAAGAAAACGATGCGCTGGTAGTGATGCAAGGCAAGATTGAAGGTCTTGATATTGTTGCTGCCGCTTTCGACTTTAGTTTTATGGGCGGGTCTATGGGCTCAGTAGTTGGAGAACGGTTTGTCCGCGGTGTTAACAAAAGCTTTGAATTAGGTATTCCATTTATCGTATTCACTGCAAGTGGTGGGGCTAGAATGCAAGAGTCTTTATTTTCTTTATTCCAAATGGCAAAAACCAGTGCCGCCTTAACTAAGTTATCAGAAGCGGGTATCCCTTATATCTCTTTTATGACAGATCCCACTATGGGTGGTGTATCTGCCAGCCTCGCCATGCTAGGTGACATTAATGTTGCAGAACCTAATGCGCTAATCGGTTTTGCTGGGCCTCGCGTTATCGAACAAACCGTGCGTGAAAAACTACCCGAGGGCTTTCAACGCAGTGAGTTTTTACAAGAACACGGTGCAATCGATATGATTATCCATCGTGCTGAGATACGAAATAAAATTGCTAGTATCTTAAGCTTATTAACTGCAGCTAAATTAGAAAACAATGTCTTATTTCCACCTACATCAATATCTGTTGAGAATCAGTTAGTCACAGAGCCTAGCTCTGCACAAGCCTAACTGTCCAAAACTTCAGGAAATGATGCGCTTTGACACGCTTAAAGGATGGCTAGATTGGCAGGAAAACCTCCATCCTATTGCGATAGACTTAGGGTTAGAGCGCGTTACCCGAGTTTATCGCACACTTAATCCAGACCAAATAAAACCTATTACGATAACCGTTGCCGGCACTAACGGCAAAGGCTCTTGTATTGCTTATCTTGAAGCCATTTACAAAGCGCAAGGGTATCGAGTTGGCACCTATTCATCACCGCATATATTAAAATATAACGAGCGCATAAAAATAAATGGTACGCCGGTTTCGGATGAACTGATTTGTGGAGCCTTCGAAAAAATAGAAGCGGTTCGCAACGAAACCTCTCTCAGTTACTTCGAATTTGGTACCTTAGCCGCTCTAACAATTTTTCAGAATGCTAATTTAGATATTCAATTACTTGAAGTTGGTCTAGGTGGACGTCTTGATGCGGTTAATATTGTTGAGCCTGACATCACCTTAATTACCAGCATTGGTATCGATCATGTTGATTGGTTAGGCCCCACCAGGGAAGCCATCGGACGTGAAAAATCAGGTATTTTTAGAACAAACGTACCCGCCATTGTTGGTGATATTAACCCGCCAAAATCGTTAATTGATATTGCTCACACTAAAAGCGCACAACTGTATCTTATCAATACAGACTTTGATTATCAGAAAAAAAATGCCCTATGGCAGTGGGGATCCAATCATCGCATCGTTAATGACATTCCTGAACCGGGTTTAAAAGGCGAACATCAATACAGAAATGCATCTTCAGCCATTTTAGCGGTAGAGTTATTAGCTAAAAAACTACCGATTGATGATGAATCGATAAGATATGGCATTAAAAATATCCATTTACTCGGTCGCTTTCAACTAATTAATGATAAAATTCCAGTGCTTTTAGATGTTGGACATAATCCCGAGGCGGTGCAAACTCTAGTTGAATATTTAACGATGACTTTCCCTAATAAAAAAATACACGCTATTTTTTCAATGATGAAAGACAAAGATATTGCTAGCGTACTCGAAATTATGAACCCTGTTATCTTCGATTGGTTTTTTACGCCATTGAGCAATCCTAGAACAGTACCCGAAGCAATCATGAAAAATATATTTTCTAATAGCTCAGTGTCTAGGGTTTCTTTTGGATACAAAGATTTTAATGAAGCATTTAACGCTGCACGAAGTCAGTCGCAAGCAGATGATTTACTACTTGTGTTCGGATCCTTTTTTTTAGTATCTGAATGTTTAAATGAATTTAAAAAGAGTGAGTTAACAAAATGAATCCAGAGTTAAAACAACGCTTAATTGGTGCTGTTGTAGTCACCGCATTAGCAGCGATATTCATTCCTATGTTATTTGATGATCCTATTGATCGTAGTGGTCAAACCGTTACAGAACTAGAAATCCCCTCACCCGCTTCCAATGCAGAAGAGACAGTAGCCAGCAAACTTCCTAACAATGCTCAGCAAGTTTTGGAAACACCGAATTCAGCTTCTGAAACACTTATTAATACTAATACAGAAACTGAGATAGAATCAGAAACGTTACCTCCCTCTGAATTAAGCGCTGAAGACGAACAACTAGCAGAGGCTAACAACCCATCAATGCCGCTGGATACGGGTATGGTTGATGAACAAAATAGAATTATAGAACCTAAAACTAATACACCTAGCACTAAACCCATTACAACTGACCTTGAGCCTATTGTCACCAATACGCCGGCTAAAGAGTCCGTTAAAAAGCCCGTGCAGAGCAACCCAAAACCCGTAGTAAATGAAGTTATTATTCCTACACCCACAAAACCAAAAAGCAGCCTAAGTCGCTGGACTCTGCAAGCAGGTAGCTTTAGTAAAAAAGAAAATGCAGTTGCCTTATTAGAAAGTCTAAAAAAACAAGGCCTACCCGCAACACTAGACACGGTAAACGGGCCTAACAACAGCCCTTTCTATAGACTAAGAGTTGGACCCACTTTAGATAAGAAACGTGCTCTTGATATGAAAGCTATATTAGATAATCAGAAAATCCAATCATTACTTATTGCCGAATAATTCAGTTGGCACGAAAGATCAAATTAAAAACATAAATCGTCTTTATTGACGACCTAGATTAATTATCGCTAACAACCTAAGTTAAAATAATATTATGTGTGGTATTGCTGCAATTGTTTCTCATCAAGCTGTTAACCAAGAACTCTATGACGCTCTAACTGTCCTACAACACAGGGGACAAGACGCGGCTGGAATCGTCACTTGCGAAGGCTCTCGTTTACATTTACGCAAAGATAATGGTTTAACGAGAGATGTATTTAACAACGCACAAATGCTTAAATTAAAAGGCAATATGGGGATTGCACATGTACGCTACCCTACCGCTGGCTGCACTAGTTCGGCAGAAGCGCAACCGTTTTATGTTAATTCACCTTTTGGCCTTACCCTTGCACACAATGGCAACCTAACTAATACTGAGGAATTAAAAACTGCCTTATTTGTAGAAGATCAACGCCATATAAATACTGATTCTGACTCAGAAGTTTTGCTTAATGTGTTTGCTCATGAGCTACACATTCTCGGCAAGCTTGATTTATGTGTTGAAGACGTCTTTGAAGCTGTGCGCGGTGTTCATAGACGCTGCAGAGGGGCTTATGCTGTTGTCATCATGATTGCGGGTGTAGGGATTTTAGGCTTTAGAGATCCACACGGCATAAGACCTATTGTATTTGGCGAGCGTAAATCTGACGAAGGCAGCGAGTTTATGATTGCCTCTGAAAGTGTAGCACTTGATGTGCTAGGTTTTGACCTTATCCGTGATATTGAACCCGGAGAAGCTATTTTTATCGAAGCCTCTGGTGCCCTCCATACCCAACAATGTTCTGACAACATAGATCATTGTCCTTGTATTTTTGAATACGTTTATTT
This sequence comes from uncultured Methylococcaceae bacterium, assembly GCA_903903765.1. Taxonomy (GTDB): domain Bacteria; phylum Pseudomonadota; class Gammaproteobacteria; order Methylococcales; family Methylomonadaceae; genus Methylobacter_C. The sequence continues at coordinate 15,036 of CAIVAH010000084.1, read as the reverse complement.
TGCTCGCCCAGACTCTATTATTGATGATATATCAGTCTACAAAGCCCGCCTAAGAATGGGTGATAAACTCGCTGCAAAAGTAATTAGAGAATGGCCAGATTATGATATAGATGTGGTTATACCTATTCCTGATACTAGCAGAACCGCGGCCTTACAAATGGCAAATAAACTAGGCGTTAAGTTTAGTGAAGGCTTTATGAAGAATCGCTATATTGGTAGAACCTTTATTATGCCAGGTCAAAAAATGCGTGAAAAATCAGTTAGACAAAAACTGAATGCTATTGATCTTGAATTTAACGGTAAAAATGTATTATTAGTCGATGACTCCGTAGTAAGAGGCACAACTTCTGCGCAAATCATTCAAATGGCTCGTGATGCAGGCGCTAAAAAAGTATATTTTGCTTCAGCAGCGCCTCCGGTTAGATATCCGAATGTCTATGGTATTGATATGCCTGCAGCCAACGAGTTAATTGCCCATGACCGTACAGAAGATGAAGTTTGTGAAGCAATAGGTGCCGATCGTTTAATATATCAAGATTTAGTAGACTTAATTGAAGCAGTTCGCAAAGGCAACCCCAGTATTGAACATTTTGATACGTCCTGTTTTAGTAAAGAATATATTACAGGTGATATTGATGATGCTTATCTGGAGAAAACAGAAGCATTGCGTAATGATAATGCCCAAGCGGAGCGAAATTCCGCAAAATCAATTATCGAAATGATATAAAAACATGACTGATATTAACTGGAACGACTATTCATTAGAAACACAAGCTATTAGAACCGGGCATAAACGCACCCCCGAAGACGAACATAGCATCCCCATTTTTGCTACTTCTAGTTATGTATTTAAAAGTGCTGAAGAAGCCGCCTTAAGATTTACCGGCAAAATACCCGGTAATATTTACTCTCGCTTTACTAATCCAACTGTCAATGCTTTCCAAGAACGCTTAGCTTATATGGAAAAAGGCGAACGTTGCCTAGCATTTTCGTCAGGTATGGCTGCCATTATGGCAGTCGGCATGGGTTTACTTAAAGCGGGCGATCATGTACTTTGCTCACGAAGTGTTTTTGGAAATACCGTGTTAGTTTTTCAAAACTACTTTGCAAAATTTGGTGTTGAAACTGATTTTGTAGATTTAATTGATACGAGCGCATGGGAAGCAGCAATAAAGCCGAATACCCGATTTTTGTTTTTAGAAACTCCTTCTAACCCTTTAATCGAAATTGCCGATATTCAAGCTATAGCTGATATTGCCCATGCTCACGATGCGCTTTTAATTGTTGATAATTGCTTCTGCACACCGGTTTTACAAAAACCTTTCGAATTCGGTGCAGACATTGTGATTCACTCTGCGACTAAATATATAGATGGTCAAGGCCGTTGTGTAGGTGGGGCCGTGATAGCGAGTGATGATATTATTGAAAAATATATTTACCCATATCTAAGAACAGGCGGCGCGACGATGAGCCCCTTTAATGCTTGGGTATTTTTATCAGGATTAGAAACATTGGCTATTCGAATGAAAGCACATTGTGATAATGCATTTGAACTGGCTAAATGGTTAGAAACACAAAATAATGTTGCTAAAGTTCACTACCCTGGGCTCACATCTCATGCTCAACATGACTTAGCTAAGCAACAGCAAAGTCATTTTGGCGGCATTGTCAGTTTTGAATTAAAAGACGGCAAAGATCATGCTTGGAGACTCATTGATTCAACTAGAATGATCTCAATCACCGCTAATTTAGGCGATGTAAAAACCACAATCACTCATCCAGCAACGACCACCCATGGTCGATTAACGCCTGAAGCACGAGATAAAGCAGGCATTAAAGACGGTTTAGTGCGTATTTCTTTGGGTCTAGAGGCTATCGAAGATATAAAAAATGATCTAAATGCTGGCTTGATTTAACCTAGGCTTTAATCTTTATTTAATAATTTTTTATATGGATGTCGATGTACTTTGCGTAGGTCACGCCTCCTACGACTTAATATTCTCTGTTTCTGAGCATCCCAATGCGGATGATAAAATATCTGCCGATAACTTTTTAAGCTGTGGTGGCGGACCAGCCGCGAATGCCGCCGTCACCATTGCAAGATTGGGGTTTAAAGCCGCTTTCGCGGGCTATTTAGGTAGTGATATTTTTGGTGAACATCATTATCAAGAGTTAATAAAAGAGAGCATTAATACCCAATTGCTCATCCGTGCTAACAACCCTACCCCACTTTCGAGCATTATAGTTAAACCCAATGGCAAACGTGCTCTTATTAACTATAAGGGTGACACTCATGCTCTAAGTTCGGATGCTATTGATGTTACAACTTTAAGATCAAAAGTGGTTCTATTTGATGGCCACGAACCTCATATATCTCTTTCATTAATCAAGCACCTTCAAAAAGAACATATCCCAACCGTATTAGATGCGGGCTCTGTTCATGAAGGAACGCTAAACTTGATGGACAAAGTTGATTATTTAGTCTGCTCAGAAAAATTTGCGATTCAGTTTGCTGGCAACGAAAGAACTGCCCTTGCAAAACTAGCCAAACTATCACCCAATGTTGTTATAACGCTGGGTGAGCGAGGCCTTATTTGGCAACGCGATCAAGAGACAGGATATTTAGATGCTTTTAATATCGACTGTGTTGATAGCACAGGAGCTGGAGATGCGTTCCATGGGGCTTTTGCAGCAGCATTAACTACCCATAAAAACTGGTTAGAAATTTTACAATTCGCTAGCGCAGCCGGTGCGCTGTGTTGTACAAAAATAGGCGCGAGAGTAGGATTACCCTCTAAAGCAGAACATCAGGCATTTTTAAATAGGTGAACTATTTAAAAAACCGTTTAATTACAATACAATTATGATGAATAAGATGGTTAGACGATTTATCTGATATTATCATAGACGTTTACCTATTTACTATAAAACGCATAATCTGCACCCCTATAAATTGAACGACTCAAATACATGACTACTCTGCATAAAATGTCGTTTACTCTATGGAGCCAATGATGAACGCCCACTCTAAAGTATCTACTTCGATTTCTCAAATTAGCTCAATTTTCATATTAATCTTGGCCATTATTGCGGGTGGCTGGGCACTATCGGTGTATGAAGAATCAAAAACTCCACAAGCAGATTATACGCAATCCATAGTAGAAGGTGAAAACGCCTTAAACGATGGGCACTATCATGATGCTAAACTTATTTTTGAAGAAGAACTCCAGCAAAACCCGAAAAACCCGCAAGCAATATGGGGATTAAAACTTACGGAACTTAAAGAAACCATGGGGCACCCAGAATTTAAAGAGACCATTGATCAGCTATATGAAAAAGACCCCAATAATGCAAATATAAATCTATTTTTGGGTGAATTCTATCTAAAGAGCAAGCAATTTGATAAAGCCATACCCTATTTTGAAAAAGCGTTATTCGAGAATCCAAGACTAGCAGAAGCTCACAATGACTTAGCCCTCGTTTATCTTCATCAGGGCGATTACGAAACAGCAAAAATTGAGTTTTTAAATGCTATAGATAACTCTGCCCGACCCAAATATCGCATCAATTTAGGATCAGTCTACATTAAGCAAAACAGATTAGAAGAAGCGGTTAAAGAATACGGTAGAAACAAAGAGCATCCTTTTTCAGCTATTGAAAGCTCAAAGATATATTGGCGTCTTGAATACATCAGTCAAGCAACTAATTATCAAAATCAAGCCATTGAATGGTTAATCGACAAAACCATCATGGCTAAGCCTGAAAATCAAGAACCTTGGTCAATTGAAATAACGCCTAATCATGAATTAGAACTGAGCAGTCTAGAAGAGAAAAAAAGCTACGCCTACTTCTGCTTATCCGTTAGTCTATATCTTGAAGGAGACATAAAAGGCGTTGAAAATGAATTAAAAAAAATGACTGAATTCACGCCTACTCGATCTAGTCAATTTGCTGCTCTGTTATCTGATACCCTAGATAAACTAGTAGGCGCCAACCCTAATTATTCGGATGAAATTACCAGCTACAAGCAATTGTATTTATAAAAACAAGATTTATTGTAATTCGTGAACTCAATTTTCTATCTACCCGCGAAAATTCGCGCTATTGCGTTCCTTAGTTTATTACTCTTAGCGCTTTCTATTCTCGGCGGCATGATTTGGCGTAATCTACATCATTTTGAAACTGTATTGTCGTATGTCAATTATTCTCATCGTATCCAAAGTATTTCAGTTGACTTACAACAATCCTTAATTGGCTTTATAACTGAAACAACCACCGAATCTCAACCTATTGTTTTAAATAAAACATTAACTGAGATGCAAACCTTAATCGACGATAACCACTACTTATCACCCTCCACAAAAGATCGTTTAGAAACAGTAAAAAGCCTACTTTTAAATATTGATAAATTAGTAAAGGATCAAAAAAATTCTAAATTAATCCAAGCCGTCAAACTCATGACCCAAACACTGGAAGAGGAAGGTTTACGACGAGAAGAACTTTTAGAAGATATCAATTTTGACACCCAAACAGAACTTTATATAGCGCTGATAACGTTTACCCTTATTTTAACGGGAGCCATGTTATTTTTGCATTTTAGAATTTTACATCCCCTTAATGATCTGAGACATCTATTAGAAAGGCTTACCGAAGAAAACTATACTCCGATAACAACAGCACATTTGGACCCTTTATTATTTCCAGTCTTTAATAGCTATAACGAAATGGTCTTACATTTAGCAGAGTTAGAAGAGGCACAACAACGTTATGCACTTTCTTTGCAACATGAAGTTCGTTTGGCAACCCAAGCTTTATTAGAACAACAATACAGCCTTGCTCGAGCTGAACGACTGGCTGCTATTGGTGAAGTAGCCGCAGAATTAGCCCATGAAATACGTAATCCATTAGCTGGCATACAAATGGCTTTTAGTAATCTTAAACGTGAAATAGCTGATGAAAGCCAAGGTGAAAGAATTGAATTAATTGGCAATGAACTGAAACGCCTCGGTCGTTTACTTAATGATATGTTGGATCAAAGCAGGCATTCGCCGGAACTGAATACCCATTTTAATATCACAAAACTGATACAAGATTTAATTACCTTAACTCGTTATCAACTACCTGAAAAAATTGAACTTATCATTGATTCCCCTCACAACTTGAGTGTAAATTTACCTGAAAGTGGTATTCGTCAAGCCCTACTGAACTTAATACTAAATTCAGCTGACGCCCTAAGTGATAACTCAGGTATCATTCATATCAAAACTCATGCAGATGCAAATAACCTATGTATTGAAGTGATTGATAACGGGCCTGGATTTAATCAAGATATGCTTAATTATGGCATTAGACCCTTCAGAACCAGCCATCAAGATGGTACAGGTTTAGGTTTAGCCATGGTACAACGATTTGTAAAAGACATCGGTGGAAAAATCAAGCTCAGTAACCTGCATCCCAAAGGCGCTTGTGTTTCTATTTTAATTCCCAAAGCTTGCTTACCTAAATAAAATTCATGATAGAAACCCTATTAATAATAGAAGATGAAAAGCTACTAGGAACTGAACTTTCTAGACATTATCGTTCCCATGGCTGGGAGGTAATTTTAGCGAAAACGTTAGAAGAAGCAAAAAACCTTATTGTAAAAGATCGTATAGAACCCCTCTTAATACTTTCTGATATGAATTTACCTGACGGTAATGCCCTTGATTTTATGGAATCCATAAAAAAACAAGTCAGCTATGCGGAATGGTTATTTTTAACAGGTTATGGAAATGTGCCTGATTCGGTTAGAGCGCTTAGACTTGGCGCTTATGACTTTTTAGAAAAGCCCTGTGATTTAGAACGCCTTGATTTAGTCATTACCAGTGCAACTCGAAGCGCTTTAATGCAACGCCGGGTGGTTGACCAAACTAAACAAGGCCATCGACGCTACTCGCCAGCCGCTTATTTAGGCCAAAGTGAACAAGCGCATAAAATACGCGAATTATTAACTAAACTTACTGAAGTGCCCTTTAGTGCTCTTATTATTGGTGGTGAAAGTGGCACAGGAAAAGGTTTAACTGCTCGCATCTTACATTACGGAGGGCCGCGCGCCCAACATCCTTTAATAGAAGTTAATTGCGCAGCTTTACCCCGCGAATTGCTTGAATCCGAGTTATTCGGTCATGAACCTGGAGCATTTACAGGTGCATCAGGAAGACACCGGGGCTTGCTTGAACAAGCTGATGGCGGTACGCTTTTTATGGATGAAATTGGCGAAATGCCTCTGGATCTTCAAGCTAAACTCTTAAAAGCCATTGAAGATCATAAATTTCGCCGCTTAGGTGGTGAAAAAGAAATTAACGTTGACGTTCAAATAGTAGCGGCCAGTAATCGTGATTTAGAAAAAATGGCTCAAGAAGGTCATTTCCGCGCTGACTTATATCATAGGCTTAGTGTTTTTAAAGTTAACTTACCTCCATTACGGGAAGCCATTGAAGATCTTGATGAACTTGTGCCGCTCTTTATCGCAGAATACAATGCGAAAGCAGGCCGCCAAGTGAAAATCGTACCTGATGAAGTCTGGAAAAAACTAAAGAATCACCACTGGCCAGGTAATGTTAGAGAGTTAAGAAATGTTATTGAAAGAGGCGTACTATTTTCTGATGGGCATATATTTCCCATTCAATGGTTACAACTCCCCAGCCAAAAGATACCTATTGCTCACTTAGAAAACATAGCGGAAATTGGCGCTCTGAATCAAGCAAAAGCTCATCAAACAGGCATTTACTTACCTCTGGATGGCAGTATGGCTCTTGATGACATGGACAGATTTATCATTAAAACCGCCTTAGAAAGGGCGGATAATAATTTAACAGCTGCCGCCAGAGATCTTGGAGCCACGCGAGAAACTTTACGCTATAGAGTAAGAAAATATAATCTAAATATAATTGATTAATAACTCTTCAAAACTACGTTATTTTTAATCGTATTTAATATATTTAAAACGCGGATCATCCGGAGTGCCCACTAAGGAGCCCTGTTCTTTACTCGGTTGCCACATAATGACCGCTTCTATCTTACGGGCCAGCTCAAAATCTTTATCGGTAATACCTTTAGCCGCATGATTCATTAGTTTTACAATAACAAAACCATAAGACACCGTTAAGTCAGGATGATGAAAAGCAGTCTCTGCCAAATGCCCAACAGTATTTACCACCATCAAAGTGGATTTCCAACCACTAGTTTTGTATTTACGCCTAATCCAGCCATTCTCTAAATACCAATGCGACAGATCGTTATTTAAGCGCGCAACCACTTCATCATCATTATAAACGTACTCATTTTCACTCTCTCTCCAAGCCATGACTCACCTTTTTAAATATCTATATCTAACTGAACTGCACTCAGTTTAATAACAAACTCAAATTAAGACGTTTTTAAATAAGTTAAATAAAACTATAATGCACTATCTGTTTCAAGAAAAAAGAGAAACTTTATAATCCTTTATGAAATATTATAAATTTATATTGCTAAGCCTGCACCTTACATTAATCAGTTGTGGCCAAGCCGGGCCTCTTTATCTGCCAAGTAAAACACCCCCCGTAGAAACAAACACGGAAATAAAATCAACTCCTACTATAGATAACACCGCACAACAAAAATAATGGATTACTTTAAATACCGAGATAGCCAGCTTTTTGCTGAAGACATTGCCGTTCAAGACATTATTGATCAACAAGGTACACCTTGTTACATATATTCCAGAGCAACCATTGAAAGACATTGGCAAGCGTTTAATAAAGCATTCAATAATCATGCTCATTTAATCTGTTATGCCGTTAAAGCAAACTCTAATATTGCCCTACTAAACATTCTAGCTCGCTTAGGCTCTGGTTTTGATATTGTGTCCTTAGGCGAATTAATGCGCGTAATTAAAGCGGGCGGTGATCCTAAAAAGGTTGTCTTTTCTGGAATAGGTAAACGTGAAGATGAAATCTTAACCGCGCTTAAATTAGGCATTCGTTGCTTCAACATTGAAGTGAGTACAGAATTAGATAGAATCAATCAATTAGCCCAACAATTAGATGTAATTGCACCTGTCTCATTTAGAGTCAATCCTGATGTAGATGCAAAAACACATCCCTATATTTCAACTGGTTTAAAAGAAAACAAATTTGGCATAGATATCAATCAAGCACTAGCTGAATATCGTCGTGCAGCTAGAATGTCCAACATTCAGGTTGTGGGCATTGATTGTCACATAGGTTCTCAACTTACTGAATCTCGACCTTTTCTGGATGCTCTAGATAAAATATTAGCCTTGGTAACCACACTTTCTGCTGAAGGTATACGTTTACATCATATTGACTTAGGTGGCGGACTAGGTATCCGTTATAACAACGAGACTCCACCTGAACCTGCAGAATACATTAGAGAGATTTTAGACAGATTGGGACAGACTGAATTTGAGATTTTATTGGAGCCGGGCCGAGCAATTGTAGGAAATGCTGGAATCTTAGTCACCCAAGTTGAATACCTAAAGCCAACTGAACACAAAAACTTTGCTATCGTTGATGCTGCGATGAATGATTTAGTGCGCCCTTCACTTTATAATGCTTGGCAAGAAATCATACCTATTAAACTGGACAGTAATGCACCTGCCCAAGAATGGGACATTGTTGGGCCTATTTGTGAAACTGGTGATTTTTTAGGCAAACAACGCTTACTTAAACTAAATGCCGGAGATTTTTTAGCCATACGCTCCTCCGGAGCTTACGGATTTACCATGAGTTCTAACTATAACTCCAGACCCAGAGTCGCAGAAATAATGGTCGATGGCACAACAACTCACCTAATTAGAGAAAGAGAAACTATAGAGCAACTATGGATGGGCGAACAGTTGCTTCCTTAGTGGGTATCCATTAACTATATCGAATTCTATTAAAATTTAAGTGATGATAAATTTCACAAAAATGCAGGGTATTGGCAATGACTTTGTGGTGATTGACGCTATCAATCAAGTCATAAATTTAACTGCCGAAAACATTAAATTTATGGCAGATCGTAAGCTAGGCATAGGCTTTGATCAATTACTACTCGTGGAAAAAGCTAGTTCGGAACTTAGCCACTTCAAGTATCGTATATTTAACGCAGATGGCAGCGAGGTTGGGCAATGTGGAAATGGTGCGCGCTGTTTTGCACAATTTGTGCGTGACCACAAACTTTCCGATAAGAACCCCATTAATGTTGATACAAACTCCGGTCCACTTAGCCTGTATTTTAATGATGATAATTTAATCACTGTCAACATGGGGATTCCTAAACATACGCCGACCCAAATACCGATGCTTGCCGAACAAGAATCGACTACGTATCATCTCAACATTAATGGTGACTACGTTAATTTTGGTGCCGTATCAATGGGTAATCCCCATGCCGTTATTCAAGTGCCTCATGTACAATCAGCAGCTGTCGCTGAATTAGGAAAAATACTTGAATCACATGCTATTTTTCCTGAAAGAGCTAATATTGGCTTTATGCAAATTATCAATAAAAACGCCATTAAATTGCGAGTTTATGAAAGAGGTGCCGCCGAAACGCTTGCCTGTGGCAGTGGAGCCTGCGCAGCCGTTGTAGTTGGCATCGAACAAAATCTACTTAACCAAGAAGTTGATGTAGAACTTCCTGGGGGAAATTTAAAAATCAGCTGGAGTGGTAGAGGCCAACCTGTGTTTATGACAGGCCCAGCAGTATCTGTTTATGAAGGAAAAATAAATATATGAAAGAAACTAAGCATCCGTTAACGTCTGCCCAAGTTGAAAACTACTTAAGCCAACATACCGAGTTCTTTCATGAACACTTGCATTTATTAGAACACATGAGCATTCCACACCCCAGTGGATCAGCCGTATCGCTTATTTCTAAACAATTAGAAATTTTTAGACATAAACATCAAGAATTAGAAAACCAACTCAATGACTTAATAAACATTGCTAGAGAAAACGATAACTCTCTTATCCGCATGCATAAATTAACACTTGCATTACTTGAAGCGTCTAGCATAGATGAAGTTATCGCTAATCTTGAAGTGGTTTTCTCGGAATATTTTTTAACCGACTTTGTGGCCTTAAGAATCATAAAAAAATGCCCTGATCCTTCGATGTCACATTTATTTATTGAACCTAATAGCAAAGAACTACTGCCCTTTCTTAAAGAACTAACCAGTAATACGCCTAAATGTGGTCGACCTTCTATTACCCAATCAAAAGTACTATTTGGCACCTCAGCATTAGAAATCAAATCTTGGGCGATCATCCCTATGAGTTTTACTGAACTTGATGGTATTTTAGCCATAGGCAGCCGTCAAAAAGATCGCTTTGAACCCAATATGGGTAATTTATTCTTAAGACAAATCAGTGAAGTAATCGGCACCCGACTCATCTCTTTATTACGGAAAAAAAGTGATGCAAGCTGATGCAAAACAAATACTACTTGAATTTATAACGCAATTAAATATTGAAAAACGCGCATCACCACACACAGTAAAAAATTATCAACGAGATATTGACCAACTTGAACAATACTGCACAAAAAAAGAAATTAACTTATGGAACGAAGTTAGCCAAACAGATATTCGCTCTCATATCGCCAACCGTCACAGAAGTGGCTTAACCAGCAAAACGATTCAACGAGAACTTTCAGCAATCCGTAGTTTTTTTAATTTTTTATTAAAACAACAACTCATTGAAAATAATCCAGCCCAGCATATTAAAGCGCCTAAGCAAGCTCGAAAACTCCCAAAATCACTTGATGTCGATCAAATAAACGGACTACTCGACGCAGGCACAAGCTCCAGCCTTGAAATTAGGGATGTCGCCATGTTTGAATTATTTTATTCTGCAGGAATTCGCTTAACTGAACTTAGTTCACTTAATTTAAATGATGTCGACTTAACAGATCAAACGCTACTTATACGCTCAGGAAAAGGCAATAAATCAAGAATTCTACCCATTGGCAATAAAGCAATTAATGCCCTTAATCTTTGGCTTAAGCATCGCACAAATTATCTACTGCCAACGGAGAATGCCTTATTTACTTCAAACCGAGGCACGCGATTAGGTCAAAGAAGCATTGAATTACGACTGAACTTATGGTGCCAGAAAAAAGGCCTCAACGAAAAAATTCACCCACATATGTTGAGACACTCCTTCGCCAGTCACTTATTAGAATCCAGTCAAGACTTGAGAGCCGTACAAGAGTTATTAGGCCACAGTAACATCAGTACCACACAAATCTATACACACTTAGATTTTCAGCATCTAGCCAATATATATGATAAATCACACCCAAGAGCTAAAAAAAATACCCTTAGCACTAAGCCTATCTAAGCAATAAATTGAAAAACCTGCTAACATTGCAAATATTTTTTGTACAAAAGCATTTGTTTGATTAAAAAACACCCCATCGTTACAGGATACTGGAAATGGCAGCAAACGATACACTAGACGAGACAAAATCCAAGGGAATTCTATGGGGCTTTAGTGTTCTTACACTCACTACCTTGGTCGTACTTCTAATTTTAGGCGCTTGGTGGGGAAGCGAGCCAGGCCAGTTTAATATCCAAGATGAAGCGCGCAAGCGTGTAGAGGAATCTAAACTTGAAACAAATGAACACCATGAGCAACCCGCTCATACAACTGAACCATCAAAACCAGCAGAAGAAGGCGAGGCAGAAGGGGAATTTTCTGAAATGCCAATTGGTTATACCTACACTAATACTTTAGCGCATATCGCCGAAGTTTTATTACACAAAAGCGGCGGATATATCACTAACGACGTTGCACCGCCAGGTGTATTTCTTGATAACATCTCCAATTGGGAATACGGTGCTCTTGTCATGTTACGAGATGGTACAACTGCTTTAAGAAACCACTTTGCCAGAGACCAATCTCAATCTGCTGAAGATCCTGATTTAGCAATTGCTGAACCGTATTTTTATTACGAACACAATTCTTGGGCATTACCATCTACCGAAGCTGAATATCAAAAAGGTATTGATGCCCTACATAAGTACATGTCACGATTACAAAAATACGGTGGTACCGTGAAAAAAGCTCAGTTTTATTCTAGAGCAGATAACTTATGGCAGTATACCGAGGTTGTTATTAAACGACTTGGCGGTTTATCGACTCGATTAACGGCTAACAGTGCTGGAGGCAATTACGGCCCTGGTCTATCAGTCTTAGAAAAACAAGCTGCAGATGAAAAAGGTACCCCAGTTACTAAAGTTTCATGGTTGGAAATAGACGACATTTTCTATGAAGCACGTGGAGCAAGCTGGGCTTTATTACACATTCTCCGCGCGATTAAACATGACTTTGCCGACATTTTGTTAGATAAACGCGCCATGCGTACCGTTGATATTATGATCAAAGCCATGGAAAATGCTTTGACACCTATTTTAAGCCCAATGATTTTAGATGGTAGCGGTTATGGTTTATTTGCCAACTACTCGCTAACAATGGCTAATTATATATCTCGTGCTAATGCAGCAGCATTAGACTTACGTGACATTATGAATAGAGGCTAATAGGCTTAATGGATCAAGAAATCAATTACAATCTAACTCAAGTCAGCACTTGGAAACGCATATTCTATATGTTGATATTTGCGGCGATAGGCTCATTAGTTAGAATAATGATTTGGGGAGTTATCTTATTACAGGTAGGTTCTACCCTTTTAACCGGAAAAGCTAACCCAAATATACTCACGTTTGGCAAGAACTTAGCTTCGTATACCTATCAAATCTTATTATTTATGACTTTTAATACAGAAACATTACCGTTTCCGTTCTCTACTTGGAACTCAAACAGAGAAACAGAGTTAATTGAAAAATAAAAAACCACCAACTTTTTTAAACGCTAATAGTGCTTTAAATACTACTAATCTTCGTCGTCGTCGTCGTAACTATCGTAGGCATCTTCATCATCCATATCATAAAACACCATTTCTGGCACATCATGTTCTTGTTCAAACTCAGAAGTCTCATCATATTCAAACTCATCATCAACATTTAATAACGTTTTTAGGTACCGATATAACAATCGAGATGCCTTAGGCGGCTTATTAGCTTCCGCTTCTTTCTGGATATTGCGTAATAACTGTCTAAGATGCTGCCTATCAGCATCAGGTTGTTCATATAAAAATGTCGTTAATGCATCATGACCACCTTTAATTAAAGAATCTCTCCAACGTTCAACAAGGTGATGCTCTCGCACGCCATGAGCACTCTTATTTTTGATTCTCGCCAACTTCTCTAAGAGAGGTTCTACATCAATCTTATGTAATTGCCCAGTAATAAACTTTAACAAGCGCTTTCTTGCGCCTTTATGAGGCATCTTTGAAACCTCGAGAATCGCCTTATGAATATTTTCAGGAAGATCTAACGAACTAACTTGACTGACTGACAACTCTGAAATCTCTTCGCCTAACGCAAAAAGCGCAGCCATATCTTTTTTTATCTGCGTCTTATTCGGTCTAACGGCGTAATAAACTATCTGGCCTTGATCATCATATTCATACTCATAATCAAATTCTTGCTCTACATTCATCTTAAATCAAACCATCACACATTAAATAATACGCTAAAAAATCTATAAAACTATCCTAATAAAGCGGGTTATTAAACCCATTAGCTCTTAAGCAGTTTTACATTAAAAGCTATTTTATCACAGACTGCCTATGCCATCGGCCAAGCTTTAAACCAGAGCTATCTTGAAGCCGTATTTATTACTGAGCAATCAACCCAAATTTGCGATAATGCTCAGTCATCAACTTTTAAGGATATTAATTACCCATGTGGTTTAAAAATCTCAGTATATTTCGTCTTACAGAAGCTTTTACATTAACGCCTGCAGAATTAGAGCAACAACTTAGCCCATTAGCTTTTCGACCCTGTGGTCCGCATGAAGAATTTACCTTAGGCTGGACTTGCCCCATTAATAAATCTGGTCAGCAATTGGTACACCCAAGCAACGGCTTTATGATGATTTGCGGAAAAAAAGAAGAACGCGTCTTACCAACCGCTGTTATTAATGAACTCGTACAGGAAAAAATCCAAGAAAAAGAAGATCAACAAGCACGAAAATTATCTAAAAAGGAACGCACTGAAATCAAAGATGAAATTATTTTCGAATCCCTACCCAAAGCATTTACATTTTCCCGCAAAATATACGCTTATGTTGATGTAAAAGGTGGCTATTTAATCGTAGATTCTGCTTCTAGCAAGAGCAGTGAAGATTTATTAAGTCTACTACGCAAATCACTTGGATCTTTGCCGGCCATACCACTGAACACGCTAGATAAACCTAGCACCATTATGACCCAATGGTTACTTACTCAACAAACACCAAGTGACCTAACGATTGAAGATGAATGCGAATTACGTTCTGAAGAGTCCGGCAGCATTATCCGCTGCAAAAAGCATGACCTAAGCTTACCAGAGATAAAAAATCATTTAGACTCAGGCAAAGAAGCCATTAAATTAGCGCTTAACTGGTCAGATCGCTTAGCATTTATCCTTAATGAAAACTTGGATATTAAACGCCTAAAATTTCTAGACTTAATACAAGATCAAGTATCTGATATTGATGCTCCTGATGCAGAAACTCAGTTCGATGTGGATTTCTCAATCATGTCCGCAGAATTATCTAATTTTATTCCGCGTTTATTGGAGTTATTTGGCGGAGAAAATCAAGCATAAAAAAAGCCCGGCGGGATTACCCGCCGGGCTTTTTCAACTAGAAACCAAAGTTGAATTATTTCATCATTGATTTTTTGAACAAGTTGTCCAATTTGCTGTTAGTGTCTTGTGCGTATTGAGCAGCACGGTTAGCAGCTGATTCAGCAGCAGCAGCAGTTGCAGCAGCAGCGTCAGCAGCAGCTTTTGCGCTAGCAGCATCAGAAGAAGCAGAAGCTACAGAAGATTTTAAACCGTCAATTTGTGATTGAAGACCTTCAATGTCAGAGTTAGTTGCACAACCAACTACTAAGCTT
>CAIVAH010000083.1 GCA_903903765.1 uncultured Methylococcaceae bacterium | reverse complement strand
GGTGTTTGGTAAAGCGGGTCGGGCGTTAACCGCAACGGATTCTGCGCCTTTAGAAATGTCCGAAACCTTAATTAATTTAAAGCCAGAAGCAGCTTGGCGCAAAGGCATGACCTTAGATAAACTCATTACTGCGATGGATACTGCTTTGCAAATCCCGGGGGTCAGTAATGCGTGGACGATGCCGATTAAGAATCGTATAGATATGTTAGCGACCGGTATTCGTACGCCAATAGGTATCAAGTTATTTGGTAAAGATTTAACTGAAATGGAGCGCCTGGCACAAAAAATTGAACAAACCGTTAAAACAGTGCCAGGTACAACTAGCGCTTACGCAGAACGCCTAACCGGTGGGTCTTATTTGAACATCAGCCCTGATTATGAAGCCTTATCGCGTTATGGTTTGTTAATGGGTGATGTGCAAGAGATTATCTCTACGGCGGTGGGTGCCGAAACGATTACTACGATGGTAGAAGGTCGAGAACGTTTTGCGGTTACCGTTCGATATCCACGAGAATTACGGGATAGTCCACAAGCCATAGCCGAACATATTTTAGTGCCTACAGCGAGTGGGGCCATGATTCCTTTAGGGCAGTTAGCACATATTAGCTTAAGTAAAGGTTCGCCATCTATTCGTACAGAAAATGCAGCTCTATCGGCTTATATTTATGTAGATATGCGCGGTCGGGATATTCAAGGATATGTGCAAGAAGCAAAGCAAGCGGTGGAGCAAGCGGTTAAGTTTCCGCCGGGATATTACATTACTTGGAGCGGCCAGTTTGAATACATGGAAAGAGCTAAACAGCGTTTGCAGATTGTTATTCCTTTAACCTTAGGGATTATTTTTGTCTTGTTATATCTAAATTTTGGGCGCTTAACCGAAACTTTAATTGTGATGTTGTCCGTGCCTTTTGCCTTAGTGGGCGGTGTTTGGTTGGTGTGGTATTTAGGTTACAACGTCAGTGTGGCGGTGGGGGTGGGCTTTATTGCCCTAGCTGGGGTAGCTGCAGAAACCGGTGTGGTCATGTTGATTTACTTAGATCAAGCCTATCAAGAACAATTGCAACATTGTCAGCAAGAAAAGCGAGTTTTTAACGAGTTAGATTTGTATAAAGCCTTAATTACTGGTGCAGCAGAACGACTACGTCCTAAAGTGATGACCGTAACCGCCATTATGTCTGGCTTATTACCCATTTTATGGAGTACCGGTACAGGCTCAGAAGTGATGCGTCGTATCGCTGCACCTATGGTAGGAGGAATGATTTCTTCTACAGTTTTAACTTTGATTGTTATTCCTGCTTTGTATGCTATGTGTAAGCAACGAGAGATGAAGAAAGTGCAATAATATCTTAGGATTACACTAGCCACAATTTGTAGTGGCTTTTAATTATTAAACAACTTTGCTATAAAATAAGATTTTGAATTGAAAAGAGGGCCGTCTTAAATTAATAATATGCTCTATTTATTGATTCTTAGTAATTTTATAATTTGCACCGAGCATGAATTCACTATGTGGGGGAATCTCAATGGTGTCACTGGATACATTGCCTGACTCTACACACACAAAACGTTGGTAATCTTTAGACTCTAGATCGGTGATAGTAGGTGGTAAATCCACTCCAGGGTTCCATACGACCGCCGTTTTATGGTGTGTCGCGGTAATGACTATTTTTCGATTAAATTTGTTATCTTGAATAACCAGTGGATTCTCGATAAATTTATAGATTCTATTAACTTCGGTATTAATGATTAGATTCCCTGTTTGTCTGTACTCTTCCTCATTTTTTGCTTTGTCCAAGTAAGCAGAATTATCAAGGCCTAAAATCTCAATTTCGTTTATGTGGCCAACATTAAAATAGGCGTGCAGGGCTTGAGTAATGGTAAATGTATCATCTCCCGTATTATGGGTGATTAAATTTACGGATAGCGTATCACTGATAATGACTTCTAATTCTAGGATGAAGGGGTGAGACCAATAGCTTGCGCTTTTTTCAGAGGCATCAAACCGAAAAATTATTTTTGTTTCGTTTTTAGACGTTGCTTCTGTGCTTACAATATCCCATAAACCATTACGCACAAAGCCATGATCGGGTCTTTGCAGTTCTTTAGGGTCAGGGCCAAACCAGGGCCAACAAAGGGGTATACCGCCTCTGATGGCTTTTCCTTCTTCATACCAAGAGTTTTGACTGACAAAGAGTAAATCTTCTTCTTGTCTGTGGGGTTTATACGAAAGAATTTGTGCACCATGTAGCGAAATAATAGCACTTGCTTGCTTATTTTGAATGAAAATAAAAGGTAAATGCCCGTTACCTTTATCAAATTTGAGATGGCCTTTAATGCCGTGATCACGATTTAAATGCTCAATTTTCATAGTATTATTTTAACACGCCTAGCTAATGGATTTTAAAATAAACCAAGTATGGTAGGGCGTTTAGCGGCGATGCTTTCAAATATAACGACAGATTTATCATGAACAATAGCGGTGTTTCCTTGGTGCGGTTTTTGTTTGTTAGGGCTAATGATGTCATGGGGTGATTGCTGCGACGTATCTAAAGCAACCGCCCATTTCTGACCATTGATAAGTGGTAGTTGAACTGTAGCGCTCGCGTCTGACATGTTCATGATGATGTGTAAGTCATTTTCATCATTTTCGGTGCCTGTTAATGTAAAGGCAAGGATGCGTGCTTCTTGGTCAAACCATAATGGTTTATCGATTTCTAAGCCATGCCATGTAACGTCGGCGCGTTTCTTAAAATTGGATATTTCTCCAGTTAAAAATCGACGACGCATGATAGCGGGGTGTCTTTTGCGAAGAGCAATCATCTCTTGCACAAAGCGTAAAACATCGGTATTTTTTTCAGAAAGACTCCAATTAATCCAGCTGAGTTCATTGTCTTGACAATAACAATTGTTATTTCCACGTTGACTATGAAGTATTTCATCGCCAGCTAATAACATTGGTACGCCTTGACTGAGTAATAAAATAGCAAACACGTTTTTAGCTTGTTTTTTTCTGAACTCTAGGATATCTGTGTTGTTGGTTACGCCTTCTACTCCCCAGTTATAACTTATATTATTGCTACAGCCGTCTCTATTATCTTCTCCATTAGCGGTGTTATGTTTTTCGTTATAACTAAATAAGTCATAGAGCGTAAAGCCATCATGACAGGTAACAAAGTTAATACTATTAATAGGAAGTCGACCT
>CAIVAH010000082.1 GCA_903903765.1 uncultured Methylococcaceae bacterium | reverse complement strand
GATCTTATGCCAACCGAAAATTGACTTAAAAGCTAAAACTTCAATAACATACAAAAGATCAGTTTTTTCATTCTAAAAATATACCGCCAATATCTTCAGTTACTCGCGACCACACTCTGCAATTCGCTAATACCAAGCTCAATACGCCTATACAAGCATCAGTTCCGCCTAAATCAAACGGCTTTCGCGGATTGTAGGGTGATAATTTTTCTAAAGCGCTTGGAATCAGCGGATTTATGGTTGCAATAGGCGGTTTGTATTAGAAATAGGCTGATAGCTTAAGGATTTAGCGAAAACCAAAAAGAAATCGCGCGTACCATGGCGAATTAGTGTAAGCTCTAACCCATACGCGAATAATAAGTTTTTTTCGGGTATACACCAAATTGAAATCGCGTTTTCCGTACGCTATCCGCAGATTTAAGCCTGCATTAGGCGTATTTGATGTGTTAACCGCGGTTCAATTATCCTATCGGCGAAATTATTCGCACACCTACCCTCTCGCACACGCAATCGGCGGGATTATTTCTGTATTCACGAACCACGCTTGTCTTAAGTTGATAGAGAACGCAAGCTCGGTTTTCCTAAACCACTTAAGTAATTGCATTACTGCGCCCGCGCTTTGTTATTTAACATCCGCGCTCAGAGTATTGCTTATTAATTTACCCATAGGTAACCGTATGAGAAAGAGCAAAGTTATTTTAGATTTTATTAAATTTATTGATGCTGTAAAGGCTGAGTTTTACTTAAATGTGATTGCTAAGCTAACAGGTAATGTGTATTTTTTGGTACCTGATGTGCCCTTAGCGGATGCTGTATTAGTAGTAAACAAAATGCAAGCGGCTATCATAGCGGCTGAAGATGGCGGTTATACAGCTAAATCTCGTCTTAATGACGTAATTCTTGAAGCAGATTTAATATTTACTAGGTTAGCTCATTATGTCGATAGACTGGCTAATGGTGATGAAACCAAAATTTTAAGCAGTGGTTTTCATGAGTCCAAGCAACCTGTACTTTATAATAAGCCCGCATTAGCAGTGTTAGATGGCGACCATTTAGGGTCTGTCAAATTAGTCGGAAAACAAGATCCACGCGGCCGTGCCTGTATATGGCAAATGTTTAAAGGCGCTCAACTTCCAGAAAATGCTATTTGGATAACCATAGCCACAACGACTTCGGCAACTTATGTTCATGAAGGTTTGGAATCGGCTCAATACTATTTTTTTAGAATGGCTATTGTGACACCCGATGGCACTACTGAATTTTGTGATCCTGTCAGAAAATTAGTGATTTAAACTGTATCAACATAATTGAGTGAACAAGGTCTTGTTCACTCATTTTTATAAAGTAATACTTAATACACCTGCATTAGCAGTGTGTATAATCACAAATGACCAGATGCCATTATTGCTGGTTGTAGTTTATACAAATTGTCCTGCGCACCAACCCGATGACCAAGCCCACTGAAAGTTATACCCGCCTAGCCAGCCACTTACGTCAACTACTTCACCGATAAAATACAAACCTGGCTGTGCTTTACTCTCCATAGTTTTAGAAGACAAGGCATCGCAATTAACACCACCTAAGGTAACTTCAGCTGTTCTATAGCCTTCTGTGCCATTGGGTCTTAGGGTCCATTGGTGTATTTGCTCTGCCACGGTACTAATATGCTGATCTGACAAGTTTGAGATGACTGTGTTCAACATGGTTTCTGGCAGTAAGCAACCTAATAATCGTTTAGGTAAATACTCATCTAAAACTGTTTTTAATAAGCGCTTTTCGGCTTGGTGGCGGAGTGTTTTTAAGACACTTGGTAATACCACACCAGGCAACAGATCAATCACAACGGCTTCTCCACTTAACCAGTAAGAAGAAATCTGTAAAACAGCTGGCCCACTTAAGCCCCTATGGGTAAACAATAAATTCTCGGTAAATTGTTGGCGCGTATTACTAATGGTGCATTTAACGGCAATACCTGAAAGTTCTGCAAACTTGTCTTTATCTGCGGGTTGTAAGGTAAAAGGCACTAATCCTGCTCGCGTTTTAAGAACGGGGATATTAAATTGTTCGGCAATTTTATAACCAAATGGCGTAGCGCCCATTTTAGGTATGGATAGTCCACCCGTGGCTACCACTAATGATTTACAACTTATGTCACCTTGCGTCGTTTTAAGCTCATAGTGTCCTGATTTATAGATTATTTCTGTAATGCTGGTGGATAATTTAAGCTTTACTTCAACACGGGCGCACTCATTCAGTAACATATTTAAGATGTCTTTAGCACTGTCATTACAAAACAACTGACCGTGCTCTCGCTCGTGGTAAGGTATCTGATAACGGGTTACTAGCTCTATAAAATCCCACTGCGTGTAACGACTTAAGGCCGATTTACAATAGTGGCTATTATTGGATAGGTAATGACTGGCATCTACGGTGTAATTTGTAAAATTACACCGACCACCACCAGACATTAATATTTTCTTACCGGCTTTATTCGCATGATCTAATACTAAGGTGTTACGGCCACGTTTACCAGCCTCTATCGCGCACATTAAACCGGAGGCTCCAGCACCGATAATCACCACATCAATCTCTAACATTTACAACTTCCAAGCTCTTAATGGTACTCATTATAATGACTTTATGGTTAATCAGGCGTTGTTAGCCTTTAATATTGCAGAGAAATCACAAAAAATTAACAGTTAAAAGTTAATTTATGTATAATAAAACTTTTACTCATCGTCATAACATCATGCCAGTACCTTTTAAAACCATAGGTATCATAGGTAAGCCAAGTGATCCCATGATTGCTGAGACTTTAACAGCCCTATACA
The DNA here is from genome assembly GCA_903903765.1 of uncultured Methylococcaceae bacterium. Taxonomy (GTDB): domain Bacteria; phylum Pseudomonadota; class Gammaproteobacteria; order Methylococcales; family Methylomonadaceae; genus Methylobacter_C. Next base: position 2,149 of record CAIVAH010000082.1, on the reverse strand, counting down.
AATATTTGGTTGAGCAACACTATGCCATTTATGTCGTCGAAGACAGTGTGCAATTTATTAATGCGACAGGAGTGAGTGCCTGTTCTATTGATAGATTAGCTACTCTTTGTGATTTAGTAATAGCTGTCGGGGGAGATGGCACATTTTTAGCCGCTGCCCGCGCAATTGTTGAATACAACATCCCTTTAATTGGCATCAATTTAGGTCGACTTGGCTTCTTGGTGGATATATCACCAAATGAACTGCCCGCTAAATTACATCGGATTTTGCAAGGCCATTATGCAGAAGAAAAACGTTATTTGCTCAGAGCAAAGATTATTCGTGCTGAGCAAGTGATTCATGAAGAAACCGCTGTCAATGAAGTGACTATCTTACGCTGGGTGACACCTAGCATGATTGAGATTGTCACTAAAATTGATGGCGTTTTTTTAAATTCACAACGCTCTGATGGCTTAATTATATCTACACCTACGGGTTCAACTGCTTATTCTTTATCGGCAGGTGGACCTATTTTGTATCCCTCGTTAAACGCCTTGGTCTTGGTTCCACTTAATCCACATACCTTGTCTAACCGGCCTATTGTTGTGCATGATTCTGCCGAAATTGAGATTAGTTTTTTACAAACCAAACAAATCAATGCCCTAGTCACTTGTGACCACATTGAGATTCCTGATGTTTTAATTAGTGATAAAATCCTGATTAAAAAAGACCCCATGCCGATTAGAATTCTGCACCCTGAAGGGCATGATTTCTTCCAGATACTTAGGAATAAATTAAACTGGAGCAGTGGTTACCACAGTTAAAATCTATGTTATTAAATCTTAATATTATTGACCTTGCCGTTGTTAAATCGCTAGATTTAGATTTAGATAAAGGGATGTCGGTGCTCACTGGTGAAACAGGAGCCGGCAAATCTATCCTCTTAACTGCTTTAGGCTTAGCTTTAGGTGATAGAGCGGATTCTGGCTATGTAAGACCAGAAAGTAAACGTGCCGAAGTTAACCTTGAGTTTGATTTAAGTGACGCACCTAATGCTCGGCAATGGTTAATTGATAATGAATTAGATGATCAAGACCAATGTTTAATCCGCCGTGTAGTGAATCAAGATGGTCGTTCTAAAGCTTATATTAATGACCGACCTGTCACTTTACAATCTTTACAAGAACTCAGCGAAAAGTTAGTTGAAATACATGGTCAGCATGCACATTTAACGCTATTAAATGCGGATGAACAACGCCGCTTATTAGATAACTACGCTAAAAATACTGAACAAATCGAACAACTTAATGCTAGTTATAAAACGTGGTATGCGACGGATAAAGAATTGCAGCGCTGCTTAAAAGCCAATACTGATCAGTCTGACCGCGAGGAGTTTTTAAGCTACCAAATAGCAGAACTCGAACAACTGGACTTAGCTAACTATAACTATGCCGCTCTAGTAGATGAACACAGTAAAGTGGCTAATTTAGGGCAAATTTTAAGCACTGGTCAAAAACAAGTTGATATTCTGTATGAGAATGATCAACTCTCAGTTAATCAAATGCTCAATCGTAGCGTCAGCGACTTAACGGGTCTTACGCAATATGCACCAGAGTTAAACGAAATTTGTGCCTTATTAACTGAAGCGCAAATCCAAACTGAAGAAGCGGCCATTCAATTACGGCGTTTTTTAGAATCTCAAGAAGCCGATCCACACTATTTAGAAAGTCTTGAATCTAAATTGGGCGTCATACAAAATCTTAGTAGAAAGCATCATGTCAGCCCTGATGAGCTTCCAGCATTGCTAAACACCTTGCAAACTGAGTTACATAATTTAACGCACAGTGGTGAGCGCATTGAAGTCTTACAAAAAGAAGTTGTGGCGTTACGTTCACACTACAGTAGCCTAGCAAATCAGCTCACTAAGCATAGAAAAACCGGGGCGCAGAAATTACAAACACATATCTCTGCCATGATTAAAGAACTCGGTATGCCCCAAGGTGAGTTTATTGTGGCTATAACTGCCTTAGATTCTGATACGCCTAAGTTAAATGGCCTAGATAAAATTGAATACTTAATTAGTGCAAACCCCGGTTTACCCCCTAAACCTCTGTCTAAAGTAGCTTCTGGTGGTGAGTTATCCCGAATCAGTTTAGCGATTCAAGTGACG
>CAIVAH010000081.1 GCA_903903765.1 uncultured Methylococcaceae bacterium | reverse complement strand
GTATCAACCGAATCCTGCGGTGGCGGGCTATAATCCAGCACAACCGGATTACAGTATGAATCCTGCAGAGTATGAGGAAACCCTCACAACGACTCAAACAGTTAGAACGACTACGGTTATTAAAGGTAAAGCAACGACAACAACGAGTACTAAAACCGTTTCTGTACCGGGTAAAGTGATGATACCAATAAACAGACCCACGCAAACTGATTTAGCAAACGCGGTACATAGAACGTTTGACTTTGGCCGTGGTGGTGGTACTGATTTGGCGCCTTGGTCGATTAAAACCGATGGTGGCGCGTCTTTAACGGCGGATGAGCATCGTATTTCAGCAGCGCCGGTCCAAGGTGCGGTAGAAATCTGGCACATCAAAGGCGCAGGTGGTTGGACACATCCAGTGCACGCGCACTTTGAAGAAGGTCAAATCTTATACCGTGGTGGTAAAGCGCCACCACCATGGGAGAAGTTTGCTCGTAAAGACTTGTATCGGGTAGGTCCAACACCTGATAGTACAACGCAAGTGGATATGGCGATTCGGTTTAGAGATTTTGCGGGAACTTATGTAGAGCATTGCCATAACACGCAACATGAAGATCATGCGATGTTATTAAGATGGGATCTTGAACACCCGGGTCAAACAATGGCGGTACCTACACCAATGCCAGATTGGAACGGTGTGCAATATGAACCTAGTATTTATTTACCCACAGCAAAAACGGGTGATTTAACAGCTAAAAAAGGCTTTGTGATTCCAACCACTTTGCCAAAGTAAGGGAATAGCGTGTAGATTTAGGATATTGTATAAATAAAATTAAACTATTGTTAATTCAATTATTTAATTGATTAATCCTATTGCTGCGGTAGAGAAAAAATTAAACCGGTAACATTCATAATGTTACCGGTTTTTTTTTCGTAGTAAAACCAATCTATCTATATAAACCATTACAGAATTATGTAATAAAACTTATAAGTAACTGAAAGTATTTGTTTTTTTTCGATAAAACGATATAAATATGTAGGTGTCTAATTGGACTTAAGCCTTTATAGTCTGCAAGTGTGCAATTAAGTTTAAATGACCTATTATCGAGAGAAATAATTATGAAAAGTATCAATAAAAACCTGAGTTTTAGGTCCCACGCGTATATTTATATCGGTTCTTTGGCAATACTGGCAACAGTATTACCGGTGCAGGCAGGCTTTAATGTCCCTACTGCCAGTGTTAATAAAATAACCGGTATTGCGGTACCCGAACCGAGTCCCTTATGTATAGGTAATGCACAAGGCAATCACTGTGCAACAGAATTTACGGCAAAATTGCTCAATTTTGAAGAGTTTGGTACAAGTGATGCTGAAAATATAATAGAGTCTAAAAAAGTATTGGTAGAAGCAAATACAGCTTTTCCTGCGCCTGAAAGTTGTGATAGTGGGCCTGATGGGGCGCTTTTAGATGCGTTTATTAAAGATGATATTAACTCAATTCCCTTACGTGTTGTCGACCAAAATATTCCTAATCCATGGGAAAAGAAAATTAATGATTGTTTGCAGACAAACATTAAAACCGTTGCTGAAGGTAGACCTGGCGGTGAGGAGTTTTCTCATCAAGGCTGGAGTAATTTTCCTTTCATGCGTATTTTAAAATCGGTACAAACCGGTGCCAGAATAAATGGTGGTGTGAGAGATAAGTCTCAGTTACATGCCTATAAATTTGGTGAATTTGGACCTAATGGTTTGTTTACAATTGATGCTGATAATGATGGTGTACCCGGTACTCGGGGTATCAAAATTAAAATACATCCCAATTTGCCAGAACAAGATAAAAATTCAGTATGGACTTTTGATGGCACTTTGCCGCCAAAGTTGTTAATGCACCGTGTTGGTAATTCATTGCTTTTTAGACATTATAATGGTTTACCAATTGATGAAGCTGCTAATAGAGGGACATCTTCTACAGGTTTAATGGGGTTTGGGCGGCATACGATTACCACGCATTTACATAATGGCCATAATCCCGGTGAAAGTGATGGTTTTCTGAATGCATTTTTTCATCCGGGTCAGTTTTATGATTATCATTGGCCCATGATATTAGCAGGCCATGATGAAACTAATGCGTCGGCTTTAGATCCTAGAGCGGGTTATCCTAATGGGCATGGGGGTAATACCTTAATACCAGGTGATTGGCGCGAAACTCAAAGTTCATTGTGGTTTCATGACCATATGGATCATTTTACTGCTCAAAATGTGTACAAAGGTAATGCCGCTGCTATTAATTTATACAGCGCAGTTGACCGTGGAAGAGAACCTTTAGATTTGATTGAAGCTCAGTCGGGCTTAGGAAAAGCGGCGCTTAATCCTTTAACACAATCGGTTGATTTGACATCAGATGCAAATAATTCTGGTTATGCGTGTCATTATATGGATCCTAATAATGTCAATTTATGTTTTCCTAGCGGTACTCATTTGGATTGGGGTAATCGTGATTACGATGTTAATTTATTAGTCGGTGATAAAGCTTGGGACTCATCAGGGCAATTAAAATTTAATCTCTTTAATTTAGATGGCTTTTTAGGCGATAGGGTGACTGTAAATTGGCAGTACAAACCTTTTATGGAGGTGCGTCCACGGCGTTATCGCTTAAGACTGTTAGACGGCTCAGTGTCGCGTAACTTTAAATTTGCGATAGTTAAAGAGTTAGTCGATGCTAAAGGGGTAAAAAGCTACACTAAAGTGCCTTTTCATATGATTGCAAATGATGGCAATATTATGGAGCATTCAGTAAAGTTTCCTAATGCATTTTCACCTGACGGCTTACCTGAACAAGCCACAGGTGAACGTTACGATATAATTATTGATTTTGCAGGCTTAGCAAAAGGCACCAAGTTATATATGGTGAATATTTTGGAACATGTTAACGGCAAGGGGCCTAATAAAATATTACCGTTAGTGGATGTCTTAGCGCCGGCAAAAGTTGATGGGGTGGCTAGTAAAAATGTATACATTCCTGATGGTATTAAAGGGGATCCTGCGGTAGGTAAATTTTTAGAGTTAAGAGTTGCAGACATGGCGCCTGTCGATATGTCTAAACCTTATCAACCTGATGTTAACTTAGCCGGATATAACCCCGCACGAGTTGATTATAGTATGAACCCTGCTGAGTATGAAGAAAACGGTAAAGTAATGATTCCAATCAATAGGCCTACGCAAGCAGAATTAGCGACTGCTGTGCATCGTACGTTTGATTATGGTCATGGAGGTGGGGTTGATAATAAACCATGGAATATTAAGGCAGATGGTGGTGCCGCATTAGTTGGCGAGATCAATCAAGTCGCCTCTAATCCTAAATCTGGTGCCGTTGAAATATGGCATTTTAAAACGGGTGGAGGATGGGCACATCCCGTACATGCTCATTTTGAAGAGGGCATAACGTTGTATCGTGGCGGAAAAACCCCACCACCTTGGGAGCGATTTGCTCGGAAAGATGTCTTTAGAATTGGACCTATATCTGATAGTACTAAGTCGGTTGATATCGCGATTCGATTTAGAGATTTTGCAGGTACTTATGTAGAGCATTGTCATAATACCCAACATGAGGATCACGCAATGTTGTTACGATGGGATATAAACCACCCGGGGCAAACTATTGCTTTTCCAACACCTATGCCAGATTGGGATGGTGTACATTATGAGCCAAGTATTTATTTAGAAACCGCTAAAATCGGGGATGTGAAGGCAGGTAAAGGCTTTGTTGTGCCGAGTAATTTACCAAAGTGATGGGTTAAATGGTTAACCTGAGACCTAAGCTTTATGGCTTGGGTCTCAGGTTTTACTTAAAGAGTTTTAGAATAACAAGACATTATCAACGTAGAAACTAGTCGATAATGAGGCATTTTCTACTTCATGGAATAATATTCTGATAGTTTGACCTTTATAAGCAGTCAAATCCATTGTTTTAAGCAAATACCCCGCCGATTTATTAAGATTAGAGTAAGTTGCTAAAGTTGCTATGGTACTGGTACCTGCGGCATTAGTCAGTGTTACCGTCATCTTATCATTTGCTAAGGTCGTTGTTCTTTCGTTAGTATTTATTTTTAACTGATAACTCAAGGTTGCTTTACAAGTGTTTGCCGGAATGGTTACTGTTTGAGCTAAATCATCCGTACTGACTTTGCCAAAACCACCTAACCAAGCCACCCATTTTCCGTTATAAGCGTTTCTTGCTCCTAAATTTGAAATAACACTAGTATGAACCCAGTTAGGTGTAGAACCTAATTCAAAATCGGGGTTAGAAATCAACTGGCTCATGGTCACACAGGTTGGCGCAGCAACATTATTAAGTGTCACTGGCACAGATGTAGATACGGTGGCATTACCCGCTACATCGAATGCCTTAGCAGTGATGTTATAGGCACCATTAACTAGTGGCAAGGTATTCCAGCTATATGAATAAGTATCTGCTGATACAGGCGTGGTCACAGTACCCAATAAAATTGTGCCAGAATAAAACTCTACTTTAGCAATACCTAAATTATCAGTTGCATTAACCGTTAAGGTCACTGTGTCAGTTAAGATCGCATTGCTTAACGGAGTTGTTAGGCTAACCGTAGGTGCGATGTTATCTATCGTTGTGCTACCTGTGTAAAGTAGAACGTTCGGGCTGCTGAGCCCTGGGTTTGAGATTTTATTTAACGAGGCATTATTTATCAGTCCTGATGCAACTTGAGCAGGAGTAGCGGTTGGATTGCTGGCTAAATAAAGTGCCGCTGCTCCAGCAACATGTGGGGCCGCCATGGAAGTACCACTTTCGGCTTTAGTTGCGGTATTACTGCCAATGGTAGCTGAAGTGATGATATCACCAGGAGCAAATATATCTACACATGCCCCATAGTTAGACCAGCTAGGTTTCATATCTAAACTATTAGTGGCGCCAACGGTAATGGCACTGGCTTCTGAAGAGGGTGAGTTAGTGCAAGCATCAGTCGCATTATTCCCTGCGGCTATTGAGTACACAACACCGGCGCTAACTGAGTTAGCAACCGCAGCGTTAAGTGCTACATCAATTGAGCCAATACCTAAGCTCATATTGGCGACCACAGTGCCTACTTTATTTTTGGTTACCCAATCAATACCCGAAATTACGCCTGAAATTGTACCTGAGCCTAAACAATCTAAGACTTTTACGGCGACTAAGTTCACATTTTTAGCCACCCCATAAGTCGTGCCACCTATGGTACCCGCGACATGAGTACCATGGCCGTTACAATCAGTATTAGTGGTGTCTGCAAAGTTAGCGCCCCAGCTTGCCCGTGAGCCAAATTCTTGGTGTGATGTTAAGATACCTGTGTCTAAGACATATACAGTGATACCTGTACCCGTACCCGTGTAGGTATAACTGGAATTTAAAGGTAAGGATGGTTGATCAATTCTATCTAAACCCCAATTGGCCACAGGCGTTTGAGTCACACTCGAGTGAACAATACCATCTTCTTGTACATAAGCAACATCTGGGTCGTTTGCTAATTGAGCGGCTTGTTGTGGGGTCATGTGCACAACGGTACCTCTAATAGAGTGTGTCCATGTTTTATCCCTTGAGCCACCATGGCGCCATGTTAGTGTATCCGCTAGATCATCTACGTCAGCCTTAATGTTTCCTGTGTAGTAAATAGATTTTTCGCCGATAGAAGTTTCATTATAGACGACAATATATTGATCAAGAATTTGTTCATTTGCTTTTACAATTCCCGACTCCGATTTTTGCAGATGATCATCGGAATCATCATTTCTATAGCCATTATTGTTTGGCCTATTACCTGCTGGAAAGAATGAATAGTCGGCTATTACATTGCTACTAATTAAACTCAGCAGTATTGTAAGAGTCGATGCCGATTTGGATTTTAATTGAAAAGCCATAACACGATCCTTAATGTAGTTAGTATTTTTTTAACTGAAACGCTACCATCAAATCATCAAATATCCTGTCATTTGAGGGAATATCTTAGCGTAAGTTCAACGATAAATTACAACAATTACCTACATAAATATAGTGTTTTTTTTTATTAAATTTAACGGTTCGCAAGGGACTTTTTCGGTATTAAATAATTGAATTATGTGAATATAACGTAAAATAAATTCATTAAATTTATTTTAGTTCTAAAAATACAAT
>CAIVAH010000080.1 GCA_903903765.1 uncultured Methylococcaceae bacterium | reverse complement strand
TACAAATGGTGAGAGAGCGTTGCCCATTACCGGTGTTAAGAAAAGACTTCATGATTGATGCCTATCAAATTTATGAAGCACGTGCTTTGGGTGCAGATTGTATTTTATTGATTGCCGCTGCTTTAGATGACGCGTTAATGCATGAGTTGCATGATGTGGCTGTCAAGTTAGGTATGGATATTTTAGTAGAAGTGCATGATGCGGAAGAGTTGCAAAGAGCGTTGACCTTAGAGACTAAACTAATCGGTATTAATAACCGTAATTTAAGAACGTTTGCGACAGATTTACAAACGACTTTAACTTTAAAAGAGCAAATTCCAGCGGATAGATTGATCGTGACAGAAAGCGGTATTCATACCCAAGAAGATGTGCAATTAATGTTGGATAATGATATCTATACTTTTTTAGTAGGTGAGGCGTTTATGCGAGCAGAAAGTCCTGGCCGTAAGATGCGTGAGTTGTTCTCTTTATAACACGCTGTTATTTAACAATATCAGATAAGGTTAATAAAGACATTCAATCTTAAGTGACTGAAAAAATGTCTTTATTAACGGCTTTAGCTGAGGCTTCTTCTCTAGTAATCAAACCTTTATCGACTAATTCTTTTAAGCTTTGATCTAAGGTTTGCATGCCGTCTTTACGGCCTGTTTGAATCGCAGAATACATTTGAGCGACTTTCGCTTCTCTAATTAAGTTTCTAATAGCCACAGTGCCTACCATAATTTCATAAGCTGCTATTCGCCCACCCCCAATTTTTTTGAGTAACGTTTGTGAGATAACCGCTTGTAAAGATTCTGACAGCATACCTCTAATCATGTCTTTTTCTCCGGCCGGAAAAACATCAATAATTCTATCGATCGCTTTAGCTGCAGAATTAGTGTGTAACGTAGCAAATACTAAATGTCCAGTTTCTGCAGCAGTTAGAGCCAACCTAATTGTTTCTAAGTCACGCATTTCACCAATCATAATCACATTAGGGTCTTCGCGTAAGGCCGAGCGTAAAGCTTCATTAAATCCTAACGTATCTCGATGTACTTCTCTTTGATTAATTAAGCATTTTTGGCTGCTATGCACAAACTCTATGGGATCTTCAATGGTAATAATATGTGCGTGATCCCGGTTATTAATATGATTAATTAACGCCGCTAAAGTAGTGGACTTGCCAGAACCTGTGGGGCCAGTGACTAAAATAAGTCCACGCGGTTTTGTAGTAAGCGTCTGGAAAAAATCGGGTGAATTTAACTGGCTTAATGTGGGGATAGATTCAGGAATAGCTCTAAAGGTAGCAGCTGCTCCTCTGAGTTGATTAAAGACATTAACCCGAAACCGGCCGATGTGCGGCAGGCTAAAGGAAAAGTCAGTTTCTAAAAGTGTTTGATAGTCCTTACGTTGATTATCATCCATCACGCTATCAATTAGTGTTTTTACCGTAGCATCATCTAAAGCTATTTCATCAAGAGGTTTAATGTCTCCATCTATGCGCAACATCGGTGGTAATCCAGCTGATAAATGTAAATCTGAAGCACCTTTGTTAATGGCTAATGCTAATAGTTCTTTAATATCCATAGAGACTTTAGGGTGTGATTAAATTCTGGCACTATCCGTCCCAGTAATGGTGTTTCTGTAAATGATCTTGCTCGTTGACGAATTTGTGAACTCATCTGAATATAGGTTCTTTATGCTTTATGCGCAAGTAATTTAAAATTACTTTAAGTTTAGGGGGGGGTGAATAAAGCATACAAACACCCAGTAATACGCTCTGTTAACCCATTACTGTGCTCTGCTAAGCTGTTTTAGCACCTAACGGTTAAGAAAAACCGATGAGTTAACCTAATAAACCATTTGGCAGTGCCTGACGAGTATTATAAAACTCCGTTTAAGCAATCGTCAGGCACTAAGATCTAGTTTTTATACTGGACCATGGCTCAGTCAGACTGACTGAGTGCTCTAGCAGGCTTTTTTACCTATCAATAATGCTTGCTAATACTCAGTAGCGCTTCTTGAGCTTTAAACCGTTATCCCAAAAGGCCCTGTAACGTTAACTGAAGGCTAAGACAGCGTTGCAGAGTTGTCTATATGTCGTAATAGTAGTCCACAAGTATTGGAATTATAATGGGCATTGATTTAATATCAGCTAGAATGCATGCCTAATAAGGTGGCCTGAGGGCGGGTAAGTTTTTTACTAATAGTGATCATGATCAAAAATCAACTCAATGAGATTTTGGCTCAAATAAGTCAAGCTGAACAGCGTTATGAACGCTTACCGGGAACTGTTTTATTACTGGCGGTCAGTAAAACGAAAAGTGCACAAGCGATTGCTGAGGCTTATCAAGCTGGGCAGCGGCATTTTGGCGAGAATTATTGCCAAGAAGCACTCGGTAAACAGAAAGAGTTAGGTGCTTATGACATTACTTGGCATTTTATTGGCCCCATTCAATCTAATAAAACCAAGTTAATCGCTAATCACTTTTCTTGGGTGCATAGTGTCGATAGTTTTAAAATTGCTAAACGCTTAAGTGACCAACGCGCTAGTGCTTTGCCGCCTTTGAATATTTGTTTACAAGTAAATATTAGCGGCGAGCAAACTAAATCGGGTATTAAGTTAGCGGAATTAGCCGAACTAAGTCAGTCGATAGCTGACTTACCACAACTTAAATTGCGTGGAGTGATGGCAGTTCCTGAACCGGAGTTGGATTTTGATAAACAACGTCAGCCTTTTAGCATTTTGCAGCAAGCGGTTGCTGAATTAAAAAATCCAGCACTTGATACCTATTCATTTGGAATGAGTGCCGATTTAGCTGCAGCTATAGCTGAGGGTGCAACTATTGTGCGTATTGGCACAGCTTTATTTGGATCTCGGCAGTAAGCCTATTGCCATTAAGGTACTATTTTAAGGCCATTCATGGGTAAGTCGCCGGCATGGAGTTGTTTGGCATAATCCGGAATGAGTTGTTTTATATTCCTGATATAAGCGCCAGCCCATATTTCTTTTAATTTATCTCTAGCAAGTTCATTAATATGTGTTTCGCCAGTCGCGGCAATTAACACCATAGCGGTGTCTTCATTACCCGTCATATCGTTTTTATGTGTGGTAATCGCGTAGAGGTAATCATCTTTATCGGCGATCAGAGTTTCGATTAATTCAGGTAAGATTTCTTCAAATTCATACTCAAACAAGAGTTGTTCCATGGTGCCGTCATGGATTAAGGCGTTTTCTAAGGCTTTTTTTATTTCTGTTACTGGGGTTGTCATGGTTTTAGTTTATGTTGAGTTAAAGAAATTACTGTGTTAGTTAGGTTGTATGGGGTTCTTTGCTTACTCATTTATCCAAAGCCTCCGCCACCTGGTGTTTCAATTTGAATGCTATCACCCGCTTGCAAATCAATTTGGATACAGCCCGGGAGGATTTCGGTTTTACCGTTATTTCTAATAAGAGTGTTGATACCCATTTGACCTGATTTCCCGTTGTTCATTCCAAAAGGAGGGTATTTACGGTGACTTGATAAAATGCCCGCTGTCATGGGTTCAAGGAATTTTAACCGTCTTATCACTCCAGCACCACCACGTTTTTTTCCTGCTCCCCCACTGCCTTGTCTGATAGAAAACTCTTGTAATAATACCGGAAAACGACATTCTAATACTTCAGGATCTGTCATGCGTGAGTTGGTCATATGCGTCTGGATGGCGTCACAACCGTTAAAATCTTTGCTGGCTCCGGCTCCACCGCAAATGGTTTCATAATATTGATAACGCTGATTACCAAACGTAAAGTTGTTCATAGTGCCCTGAGAAGCGGCCAAAACGCCTAGGGCACCGAATAAGGCATCGACAATATATTGTGATGTTTCAACATTGCCTGCAACAACGGCCGCAGGATAGTGAGGGTTTAATAAAGAGCCATCAGGAATAATAATATCTAGGGGTCTCATGCAGCCCGCATTCAGTGGGATATCATTTTTAACTAAGGTTCTAAATACATAGAGTACTGCGGCTTTGCAGACTGCGGCAGGTGCGTTAAAATTAGTGTTTAATTGTGGAGATGTGCCCGTAAAATCAATACAGGCACGTTGTTTTTCATGATCAATGCTTATGTTTACGGTAATTTTTGAACCGTCATCCATCATATTTTCAAAACGGCCGTCAGAAAGTGTCATTAACATTTTACGCACACAAGTTTCGGCATTATTGAGCACATGTTGCATATAGGCTTGCACCACGGGCAGGGAATAGAGTCTGACCATGTTGCGTAACTCATGAGCCCCTTTTTCGTTAGCTGCTATTTGTGCCTGAAGGTCTGCCATATTTTGTTCGGTATTACGGGCTGGATAAGGCCCTGAGCTTAGCCAATTGCGTAAGGTGGTTTCTTTAAACTGGCCTTGATCTACGATTTTTAGGCCGTCACTTATAACGCCTTCTTCTTCAATATGGACACTGTTAGCAGGCATAGAACCAGGAGAAATCCCCCCTACATCAGCATGATGTCCTCGGGATGCGGTAAAGAACAGGAGTGCTGTATTTTCTTCCGAAAAAACAGGGGTTATGACGGTAATATCGGGTAAATGTGTGCCTCCCGCATAGGGTGAGTTAATTAAGAAGACATCTCCGGGTTGCAGACTATTGGCGTATTTTTCTAGTAGTGCTTTGACACTTTCACCCATTGAACCTAGATGCACTGGAATATGTGGCGCATTAGCAATCAGTTCGCCACTTGCGTCAAACAGCGCACAAGAAAAGTCTAAACGTTCTTTGATATTAATGGAGTGTGCCGTGTTTTGTAGAACAAAGCCCATTTGTTCGGCAATAGACATAAACAGCTTGTTAAATATTTCCAATAAAACAGGGTCAACACGAGTGTCGGCTTTAGAAACATGTTTTAACGGTTCTAAACGTGTTAATAGTAAATTACCTGAATCTTGTTGTAAGCCTTGCCACCCTGGTTCAATGACAATAGTTGAGGTCGTTTCCACAATAATGGCGGGGCCAATGAGTGGCGTATTATTAGGTAAACTTTCGCGTCGGTAGATAGGTGTGTCATGCCATGTGTCTTGACTGAATATTTGTGTTAATTGCTCAGGTTGAGATGAGCCAGCAGAAATATGATCTAGCTTTGGTTGAATGTTTTGGCTTTCAGTCCCGATACATTCAACAATAGCTGTTTCTATTATTAAGGATCGATCTTCATAACAAAAGCCGAAATGTTGTTTATATTGGTTTTTGAATTCAGTGCGCATGGTCTCTTTATCAGAAAATTTAACTGATAGAGGACTATCTGTTCCTTGGAAACGAATTAATAGTCGTTGAATAGATTTTATGTGTGTAATCTGTAATCCTTGTGCTTCTAAGTCTGTTTGGCCTTTTTGTTCTAAATTTTGCAAACAATCAAATAAATCAGATTCGTTGCTATCGTTCCAATGTAATTCTAGCGCTTGTTCCTTAAGAACCCGAAAATCAGCTAACCCCATGCCATAGGCAGATAAAACACCGGCCATAGGATGGATAAGCACTGTTTGCATGCCTAAGCGATCTGCAATTTTGCAGGCGTGTTGACCACCAGCCGCGCCATAACAGCATAAAGCGTAGTCAATGAGGTGATAACCTTTTTGAACAGAAATTTTCTTTATGGCTGTTGCCATGTTTTCTACAGCAATATTTAAAAAGCCTTCTGCGATTTGTTCAGGGCTTTTAATCAAGCCGATTGATAATTGAATACGGTGGGACAATTCGGTAAATAATTGTAAAACAAGATCTTTGTCAGGAGGTAAATCACCCTTTCGACCCAATACACTTGGAAATAGAGGGAGTTTACCCAGTATTAAATTAGCATCTGTTACCGTTAGCGGCCCTCCAAACCGATAACAGGCGGGGCCTGGTATTGCCCCTGCGGACTCCGGCCCAACTTGATATCGATTGCCATCAAAATGTAATATGGATCCACCTCCGGCAGCAACAGTATGGATATTCATCATGGGGACGCGCATTCTAACGCCGGCGACTTCTGTTTCAAAACTGCGTTCTAACTCCCCGGCATAATGCGCAACATCGGTTGAGGTTCCGCCCATATCAAAAGTGATGATTTTGTTTAGGCCCGCTAGTTTTGAGATAGTGATTGCCCCAACGATGCCACCAGCAGGGCCTGATAATATACAGTCTTTCCCTTTAAATGTTTGTGACTCAACCAAGCCCCCGTTTGATTGCATAAATAACAAGCGTGATTGTCTTGAAGATCCACCAAGCCCGGTGCTAACTTGTGTCACATAACGTTTCAATAAGGGTGATAAATAAGCATCAACGACTGTTGTGTCACCACGGCTGATTATTTTTAATAGAGGGCTCACTTGATGAGAAATGGATATTTGGGTAAATCCAATTCGTTCAGCTATGTAAGCTAATTGTTTTTCATGGTCGGGATACCGCCAAGCGTGCATTAAAACAATCGCTAATGTTCGATAGCCTTGATTATATAAAGATTTTAATTGGTGCTCTACTTCTGTGATATTGAGTGGCTTTATGATCTCGCCAAGTGCACTAACGCGCTCATCAATTTCAATGACGGTTTGATAAAGTTGTTCTGGGCGATGGATATTGAGCGCAAAAATATCAGGGCGATTTTGATAAGCAATCTGTAATCCATCTTTTAAGCCTTTTGTTATCAATAACGCTAGTCTTTCGCCTTTACGTTCTAATAATGCGTTTGTACCTACCGTGGTACCCATTTTGATGGTGTCGATACAAGAATCAAGATTCGCGTTATCAGGAAGTTGTAAAATTTCCCGAATACCTTGTAATGCCGCATCTTTGTAGCGCGTTGGATTTTCTGAGAGTAATTTACGCGTAACAATGGCGCCACTAGGACTGGAAGCGACAATATCTGTAAAGGTACCACCACGATCTATCCAAAATTGCCAACGGGTCATTTTAAGTGATTAAATTAGTTAATGAGGGGGCTAATACCTAAACGCCATATAAAATAGACTATAAATCGAATAGTTGCCGTTTTTTAAATAGTCTTTGACAAAATTAGACTCGCAGTCATATTATTCGCCGGACGCATAGGCTTTTAAAACCAAAATAACATACCCATGCGGGAATTAATAAACCATAAATGAGGAGAGTTGACATGCCAAAATATATTATAGAAAGAGAAATTCCTGGGGCTGGTTCTTTAACGGCTCAAGATTTACAGAGTATATCGCAAAAATCATGCGGCATTCTTTCTGAGATGGGTCCTAAAATTCAATGGGTAGAAAGTTATGTAACCGATAATAAAGTGTATTGTGTTTACATCGCACCCGATGAAGCAACAGTTAGAGCGCATGCAGAGCAAGGTGGCTTCCCTGCTAATTCTGTTGCAGCGATTAAAACCATGATTGATCCGACTACTGCGGAAGGTTAAAGGAACAAAATGAATGGAATTGTAGAGAGTTACGATTTAGAAACTCAAACTGGATTTCTAAAATCAGCTGAAATTTTATATCCTTTTAACATTGTGGATTGGGTGCCGCAAGTGCCTCCAGAAGCTGGGGATGAGGTTGAGTTTACGGTAGATGAAGCGGGTGTTGCTAAAACGATCAACTTAATCGGTGCTATTTTAGCGGGTCCTAAGCCAGTTAAGTCTAGGTATATTGCCGCTGCATTAGGTCTGTTTTTAGGCTTTGCCGGTGCACACCGATTTTATTTAGGTTATTACAAGATGGGTTTTGCGCAACTTGCTTTCACCGCTGCCACTCAGGGTTATGGCGTATTGTGGGGATTTATTGAGTCGATCTTATTGTTTTCTGGACATATCAATAAAGACGCTAAAGGTCGGCCTTTAAAGTAATTTTATCGGGCATTTATTGAGGACATAAAAAAAGCTCTTGTCTTTCGACAAGAGCTTTTTCATTAAATCTGTTTTAATTATTATTTTGGATAAACATTAACAGCAGTTAAGCCTTTTGGTCCAGATTCGATGTCAAAAGTCACGGTTTGGCCTTCAG
>CAIVAH010000079.1 GCA_903903765.1 uncultured Methylococcaceae bacterium | reverse complement strand
TACCGATGGTATTCCTACTCAAGACATGATGACGGTTAAAAACTTTTTGCGTCGTTTTCCTGTTGAAGAACGCATGATATTAACCGGCCCTAACTGTGCGGGTACTATCAGTCCTGGTCGTTCAATGTTAGGTATTATGCCAGGTCATATTTACAAACAAGGTAATGTGGGTATCGTAGGTCGTTCTGGAACTTTAGGGTATGAAGCGGCTGACCAAATGAAGCGTTTGGGCATTGGTATTTCTACTTCTGTCGGTATCGGTGGTGATCCTATTAATGGTAGTTCACACCGTGACATCTTAGAGCACTTTGAAAATGATCCAGAAACCAAGGTAGTTTTAATGATTGGTGAGATAGGCGGTCCACAAGAAGTTGAAGCGGGCTTTTATGCGAAAGAGCATATGACAAAACCAGTGATTGCCTATATTGCCGGTTTAACTGCACCAGAAGGTCGTCGTATGGGACATGCCGGTGCGATTATTTCTTCTGCGGGCGAAGGCGCGGCAGAAAAAGTAGCGATATTAAGAGAGTTAGGTGTTCATATTAGCCCAACTCCATCAGCAATGGGTGAAACTGTTGCCGCTGTATTAGCAAAGTTATAATTAAAAAGTTGTCTTAAAGGGTAATATCTAATCATCCCTAGATGAAGTTATCCTTGTAATTATTTACTAGAGTAGCGATATAACATGCCTATTATTCGTTTAAAAAGTACTTGTACCAGTTTGGTCATTATGACTTTTTTAATAACCTTAACTAATGCTTACGGTGTTGGTACGCAAGGTCCAATTGGTTTAATGGGGCCGGCAGGTATTCAAGGTTTAAAGGGGCCTAAGGGTGACGTAGGTCCTCAGGGTGTTAAGGGTGACAAGGGTGATAAAGGTGCAACTGGATCTAGAGGTCCTGTTGGTTTGCCTCAGGCAGGCATTAATGTTGGGGATATTCAATATTGGGATGGAATCCAGTGGCAAGTTTTACCTGCGCCCAAATTTACCAATAATAATTGTAATGTTGCTACCTTACAATATTTTAAAAATGCTAAAGCTCCTTCATGGCAAACATCATGTACCCCAATCAATACACAGGTTTATGGTTTAGGCGATATCGGTCCTGCGGGCGGTATCGTAATTCATTTGACGGATAACTCAGGCCTACATGGCTTAGAGGTTGCTCCTGCAGATTTAGTTGACTCTAGAGGTAATTCTAATTTTGCATGGGGTTGTTATGGTAAGTCAATTCCGAGTGCTAAAGCTACTGTAGTAGGCACTGGAGCAACTAATACAACTGCGATTGTAAACGGCTGTAGTGAGGAAAATACGGCCGCAAAAATGGCAAAATCCTATGTTAATAATGGTTATGCTGATTGGTTTTTACCATCTAAGGATGAGCTTGAGTTGATGTATTCTCAAAAAATAGTCGTAGCTAAGTCTCCTAACTATATTTATTGGAGTTCTTCTGATACGGGTACGTCTTATGCCTGGGGTCAAAATTTTAGCAACGGCTTTCAACAGTTTAACTTAAATAAGGGCAATCCCTTTCCTGTAAGAGTTGTGCGAGCTTTTTAATTATTCTGTTGGTATGACTCTTTCAAGTTTATCAAATAATAGAACGATTATCAGTTCTTCTAACGTAAGTTCGACCATCTTATCTAATATAACTCCAGTATTGGGTTATTCAGGAAGTGTTATTGATAATTATGGTGGTTCTGCCACGGCTAATAACTTGCTAGTTCAGGTGAACGGCAAAATAGTCGTTGTGGGTAGTGCTTACAATGCTAATACGGGTAGTTTCGATTTTGCGATAAGTCGTTACAATAGTAACGGAAGTTTGGATACTAGTTTTAGTAGTGATGGGCGTCAAACAACAGATTTTGCTTATGACAGCGCTTATAGAGTGAGTGCATTGGCAAATGGTAAATTGTTAGTAAGTGGTGTGAGCGTGAATTTAGTGACTCAAAGTCGTTATTATGTGCAAAGCCAATATATGAGTAATGGCAGTTTAGATACTAGTTTTGATGGTGATGGTAAAAGCTCTCGAGTTCTAAAAAGTACAGATGGTTTTGGGCTAGGTTCGGCAACTCAAGTTGATGGTAAGTTGGTGCAGTTAGATGCTAGTAATGGATTTGGCGTCGTACGCTATAACTTGAATGGTACTATAGATGCTGGTTTTGGAAATAAAGGCATAGTTAATACAAGTTTTTTAACGGCGACTGGAAGTGCTGTCGTGGCAAGGCACTTAGTGATACAGGGGGATGGTAAAATTGTTGTAGTGGGTAATACTAATCATGCAGGTATTGCTCTAGTACGTTACAACTCTAATGGTAGTTTGGATGCTAGTTTTAGTGGCGATGGTTTGCTGATTAAAAATTTTGGCGATAGTGTTTATGCCAATAGTGTTACAGTTCAAGCAGATGCGAAAATTGTCGTTGCGGGCTATTCCCAAGATAATACAGGAAATAATTCACTTTTTTTGGCGCGTTTTAATGCCGATGGTAATATTGATGCACAATTTAATAAGGTAGCTTCGGTTAAACCTGGTGTTACTTTTACTAATATCACGAATATGGTGACCACTGAGGTTGGAGGCACAACATCATTTGGTTTAGTTCTTAAAGCCGCACCTTACTATGACGTGAGGATAATACTAACTAGTAGTGATGCGACTGAAGGGGTCTTTAAAATTAATCTGTCAACAACGCAAACATTGATTTTTACTCCTGCAAATTGGAATCAAGTGCAAACGGTTTCTTTAAAAGGTGTGGATGATAAGCTGGTAGATGGCGATGTGGCTTATATCATTAGTACTAAAGTGATTTCTGATGATATTAATTATGACGGTATGATTAGTGGTTCAGGTCTATCAATTGCTAACGTTTTAGTAAACAATACCGATGATGATGCGCCAGATACGCAGGTTGGGGATAAAGACCCTCGAAGAAAGGATGATGTGCTTTTCGGTGGTAATGGTGCTAGTGATATTAATGGCAAAGAGGGTAATGACGAGTTACATGGCGGTAAAGGTGATGACCGTCTTTTCGGTGGTAATGGTAATGATGCTTTATATGGTGAAGCAGGCAATGATATTCTGACCGGCGGTGCAGGTACTGATAAATTAACTGGTGGACTTGGCTCAGATATTTTTGATTTTAACGCTATTAGCGAGTCTGTTATCGGTAAAACGCATGATGTCATTATAGATTTTGCACATACCCAAGCTGATAAAATTGATTTAAAAGGTATTGATGCGAATTTAAAATTTTCTGGAGATCAAGCCTTTAAATTTTTAGGATCAAATGCTTTTGATGGAAATGCGGGTGAAATACAATATTTAAACAGTATTTTATCGGGTGATATTAATGGTGATAAAGTCGCTGATTTTGAAGTTGCGGTGACTTTGGTTGGAACTACTGGTTTAGTTGTAAGTGATTTTGTATTGTAACAACCCTTTTGATGAGAGATAACAGGGAGTTGTTATAAAAATTAAAAAGGCTTAACTACTGCCAATATAATAATGCCCACTAAAAATAATACGGGCACCTCATTCATCCAGCGGTAATAAACGTGACTATGTTTATTTTGGTCATGTTTGAAGGTCGTTAGCCATACACCACATAAAATATGATAGACCACCATGATGCCGAGTAGACAGAGTTTTACATGTAACCACCCGCTGCGTCCATAAATAGCCCATGCATAGTCAGTTAGCATCCAAACACCAAATATAAAAGTAATGATCATGCCCGGTGTCATAATACCGTAGTAAAGTTTCCGTTCCATCACTTTAAAGCGCTCATTGCTGATTTCATCGGTACTCATTGCATGATAGACAAATAGTCTGGGTAGATAAAATAAGCCAGCAAACCATGTGACCATAAATATAAGGTGAAGTGCTTTAAGCCAGAGCATCGGTTATCCTTTTATAAGAGTTTCTAAATGAGTTTTTAGTTCGATTGGATCAAATTTACCGATTATTTTTAAGTCAATCACCCCGGCAGGATTAATTAAAAAAGTCGTTGGGGTAAGTTGCACATCATTAAAAGCGTGAGTCGCTTCTGAATTCATATCTAAGGCAATTGTGTATGGTAATTGCCATGCTTTATGGATAGAAATTACATGGTTGGGTGGGTCATAAGGCATTGCAACGGCAATTATTTCTAGACCTTTACTATGGTATTTTTGATAAATTTCAATAAATACGGGTATTTCTTTAAGACATTCTGGGCAATCTGATGCCCAGAATGTGATTAATACAGGTTTTCCTTGTAGAGATTTTAAGGCTATTTTTTCACCTGTTAGGGTAGAGAAATTGATATCAGGTGCAATTTGAGTGGCGAAGTGTTGGTATAGATTGATGGCGACGGCAACACTGAGCGGAATTAATATGGTTGCAAGCATGATGGCTTGAAGACAATTGCCGCAATTATTGCGGGGATGTATAGATTGTGATGTTCGTTTTTGCATAGTTGTAGCCACTTGGTAATATCGAGATTATAGCAAAGCTGTTAAACTGCATACTTTAAATGCAGCATGTTTTTGAGAAATTATGAGTTTTGATGTTATTTGTTTTGATTGTGACAGTACGTTAAGCAAAATTGAAGGGATTGATGAATTAGCACGCCGAGTAGGTATGGGTGTAGAGATTGCTAAGTTAACAGATGCGGCAATGAATGGCGAGTTTCCTCTGGAAGCGGTTTATGAGCGCCGATTAGCATTAATTAATCCAAATAAAGCTAGTATCGATTGGGTGGCTGAGTTATACATTTCTGAAATAGTGGCGGGCGTTAAAGAAGTGTTTAGCAGTTTATTAGCCCAGGGTAAAAATGTGCATATTATTAGTGGTGGTTTGCGCCCTGCTATATTGCCTTTAGCGGCTTATTTAGGTTTGCCCGAAAATAATATTCACGCTGTAGATGTGTATTTTGATGAAACTGGAGCCTATGCAGGTTTTGATCATACTTCACCTTTAGCTAGAACGGGTGGCAAAGCTGAAGTGGTCGCGAGTTTAAAAACAGCGTTGCCTTTGGTGATGATTGGTGATGGCAAGACAGATTTAGAAGCTAAAGAAGCAGGTGCTTATGTAATTGGTTTTGGGGGTGTTGTTGATAGAGCTATCGTGCGTGAAAATGCTGATTTTTATAGCACGGATTCCTCATTGTTATTTGTTTTGGAACATATTTTAAAAGATTAAATATTCAAATGATCTTCAGGGTATTATCCTAAGATTGGATGTGTTATGCAGTCTAATGAAATAAATAACACGTTTCACGTATTTAAAACAAAAGTACATATTTGATGAGAATTTTAGGGATTGATCCCGGTTCAAGATTAACTGGTTACGGAATAATAGAGGATTCCCCTAGTGGTTATCACTATATAGCCAGTGGTAGTATAAAAATAAAAGCTGATTATTTTCCTGATCGGTTAAAACAAATTTTTGATGGCTTGTTGGAGATAGTTAATAATTATCAACCGGAACAAATGGCTATTGAACAGGTCTTTATGCATAAGAATGCTGACTCAGCTTTAAAATTAGGTCAAGCGCGAGGTGCGGCAATATGTGCAGTACAAACTCAAAATATCCAGGTTTACGAATATGCGGCTCGGCAAGTAAAGCAAGCTGTAGTTGGAAAAGGTGCTGCTGATAAAACTCAGGTGCAACATATGGTGAAAATCTTGTTAAATGTACAAGGCGAGTTATCTTTGGATGCTAGTGACGCTTTGGCTATTGCTATTTGTCATGGTAATTATCAACAAACGGCACGTATGTTAGCGAAACAAGGAATGACAAGATGATTGGTTTTCTTCGCGGCAAATTAGTGCATAAAGCACCACCTTTTTTGGTTTTGGATGTGAACGGAGTCGGCTATGAGATTGAAGCTCCAATGACCACGTTTTATGACTTGCCGGTTTTAAATGAAGAGATTAAATTACATACACATTTGGTGGTTAGGGAAGATGCTCATATTTTGTTTGGCTTTTCTGCTGAAGCAGAGCGCAGTTTATTTAGAACTTTAATTAGAGTTAATGGTGTAGGGCCAAAATTAGCTTTAACAATATTATCTGGGCAAAGTGCGGAAGAGTTTCATCGTTGTATTCATGATAACGACACCCAGACCTTGGTAAGGCTTCCTGGGGTAGGTAAAAAAACCGCTGAGCGCTTAGTCATTGAAATGCGTGATAGATTGCCTGAGTTGAGCGAATCAACTTCAGAAAGTTTTAACGCTCAGTCGGGTGATGGACTAATTAATCTAGTTAATCCAAAACAAGAGGCAATTAGCGCTTTATGTGCTCTAGGCTATAAACCTTTGGATGCAAGTAAGATGGTGCAAAATATTAGTGCTGAGGGTAAAACTTGTGAAGATATAATTCGTTCAGCTTTGCAAGGTGCAGTTAGATGATTGAAAGTGATAGATTAATCACTGCGCGTGGCAATATTGATGAAGAGCGTCAAGACCGTGCAATTCGACCTAAAAGATTAGCGGATTATGTGGGACAAAAAGAATTGCGCTCACAGATGGAAATATTTATTCAGGCCGCTACCGCGCGGCAAGAAGCTTTGGATCATGTGCTTATATTTGGTCCTCCAGGCTTGGGGAAAACCACATTGGCTAATATCATTGCAGCAGAAATGTGTGTTAAAATTCGCCAAACTTCTGGGCCTGTATTGGATAAAGCGGGTGATCTAGCTGCGCTGTTAACCAATCTTGAAGCGCACGATGTTTTATTTATTGATGAGATACATCGATTAAATCCTGCTGTTGAAGAAATTCTCTATCCGGCCATGGAAGATTATCAGTTGGATATTATGATTGGGGAAGGTCCTGCTGCTCGATCAATTAAATTAGACTTACCACCTTTTACATTAATTGGTGCGACCACTAGAGCAGGATTATTAACTTCACCGTTGCGAGATCGTTTTGGAATTGTGCAGCGATTAGAGTTTTATACGATTGAAGAGTTAGCGAGTATTGTCTCTCGTTCTGCTAGTGTCTTGGGTATCGCGATGGAACAAAATGGTGCGTTTGAGATTGCTCGGCGTTCGCGGGGTACGCCTAGGATAGCAAATAGATTATTACGTCGGGTACGTGATTACGCAGAGGTAAAGGGTGATGGCACTATTACAGAAATAGCTGCTATACAAGCACTTGATATGTTAAGAGTTGATAACACTGGTTTCGATGCTTTAGATCGTAAGTTATTGTTAACTATGATTGAAAACTTTGATGGGGGGCCGGTGGGCTTAGATACTTTAGCTGCTGCTATTAGTGAAGAGCGGGGCACCATTGAAGATGTTTTAGAGCCTTACTTATTGCAACAAGGCTTCATCATGCGAACACCACGTGGAAGGGTTGTTACTAAAAATGCTTACCTGCATTTCGGTTTGCCAGCACCTAAGCAAATTGGTGTTTTTGAGGATTTGTTTGAATGATTAATATTAGTAGAGATCCAAATTATCTAATTGGCTTTAAGGTTGCTCTTAAAGCATGAGTATTAGAACATTTTATTGGCCAGTACGGGTTTACTATGAAGATACCGATGCCGGTGGAGTGGTTTTTTATGCAAATTATCTTAAATTTTTTGAGCGTGCCAGAACCGAAATGTTCAGAGCCATGGGTTTTGAGCAGAATGATTTGATTGCAAATAACGGTATAATTTTTGCTGTACGTTCTGTAGGAGTGGATTATTTGCGTCCCGCCTTGTTTAATGATCAAATTGTAGTGAGTACTGAAATAGTGCAAGCTAAAAAAGTGAGTGTTAGTTTTGCACAATGTATTACTAGACATGAAGAGGTTTTGTGTAAAAGCACGGTACGTATTGCCTGTCTAGATGCTAACTCCTTACGACCTAAAGAAATTCCTGAAAACTTACTAGAGCTGTTAAAGAATGAATACTGATTTATCTATTTTCCATTTAGTCAAAGATGCGAGTTTTGTTGTGCAATTTGTCATGTTTTTGCTGTTCTCAGCTTCATTGGCTTCTTGGACATTTATATTCTCAAAGCGAAAAGAGCTTAACAGGGCTGTTGAAATCACAGATGAATTTGAGGAGCAGTTTTGGTCAGGCGCTGCCTTAGCCGATCTATATAGGAAATTGTCTGCGAAAGATTTTGAGCCAGAAGGCATAGAAAAAATATTTTTGGCTGGCTATAAAGAGTTTTCGAGAATGCGCCAAGCTGGAAACGTAGAACCTGGCATTCAAGTTGAGAGTGCACAAAGAGCGATGCGTATTGAGTTGTCGCGTGAGTTAGAGCGCTTAGATGAGCATCTGTCTTTTTTAGCTACGGTGGGATCTATTAGTCCCTATATTGGTCTATTTGGTACCGTATGGGGGATTATGAATTCATTTATGGCTTTAGGTAATGTTAAGCAGGCGACGCTGGCACAGGTGGCGCCTGGTATCGCTGAAGCGTTGATTGCTACTGCAATTGGTCTGTTTGCTGCGATTCCTGCTGTAATTGCCTATAATCGGTTTTCAACGCGTCTAGATCGATTGGTTGGTAGATACGAACTTTTCGTTGAAGAGTTTGTGGTGTTATTACAAAGACAGGCGCATCAAAAATGAGTGCTTCGCAAACAGGTAGAAAAAATGGTCGTAGACGTCCTATGGGCGAAATCAATGTAGTGCCGTACATTGACGTTACTTTGGTGTTATTGATTATTTTTATGGTAACCACACCAATGTTACAAACGGGTGTTGAAGTGGATTTGCCTCAAGTTGAGTCCAAAATGGTTGAGTCTGAGGGTGATGGAAATACACCGCCAATTGTTATTTCTATAAAAGAATCTGGTGAGTACTTTATTAAGTCAGATAATGACGATGACTCGCCAGTGTTGCCAGAAGAGATTAATGCTAAGGTATCAGCAATTTTGACTGTTCAACCTAAAACTAAAGTATTAATTAATTCGGATAAGGGTGTTAGTTATGGAACAGTTGTGACTGTGATGGCGTCTTTAAAAAATGC
>CAIVAH010000078.1 GCA_903903765.1 uncultured Methylococcaceae bacterium | reverse complement strand
TGGCAAAATTATTAAGTGAACTGACTGCTGTTTTTAAATCTGCAATTTGACTTGCTGATTTCTTTACGATGTCAGGAGCTGGTGTTGGGGCAGTATGTGATGCTGTTTGCATTTCTCTAGTTTGGCTATTAGTGGTAACCGAACTGGAGGGGGTATTTATAGCTGATATATTCATAAGGATCACCCTATAAGGCTTATATAATTTTTTTATCTTACCTTGAATATAACCCATTTATTTTTTTTGTCTAAATTATTTTCTTTTTTTTAGATTATATGATAGTGAGGGCTATATAGATGTACGGCATCTACCATAGCCTTAACATGTTCTGGATTAATATCAGGTAATATGCCATGACCCAAATTAAATACATGCCCTGATCCCTTGCCATATTTTTCTAATACAATTTTAACTTTTTCCGTAATGACGCTAGGGCTCGCGTATAGCGTTACTGGATCCATATTTCCTTGCAGAGCAACTTTATCACCTACACGAGTACGTGCATTATGAATATCAGTTTGCCAATCTAAGCCTAAAGCATCGTAACCAGAATCCGCCATTGTTTCTAACCAAAGTCCACCGCCTTTGGTAAATAAAATGCTCGGTATTTTTTCGCCGTTAGGACCATCCTCTAATAACGATCTAATTTGTTTAGCATAGGCAAGTGAAAATTCATTGTAGTCTTCTGTGCTTAACATGCCGCCCCAGGTATCAAAAAGCATAACGACTTGTGCGCCAGCTGCAATTTGGGCATTGAGGTATAAAGCCACAGATCGGGCAAGTTTATCTAATAAAGCATGCATTAACTTAGGGGATTCAAACATTAAGCCTTTAACTTTTTGAAAGCTTTTACTACTGCCGCCTTCAACCATGTAAGTGGCTAGTGTCCAAGGACTTCCAGAAAAGCCAATTAAAGGCACATCACCTTGTAATGATTTTCTTATTAAACTGACTGCGTCTATAACATATTTAAGTTCAGTATGTGGATCTGGAATAGGGATGTTTTTAATGTCTGCAGCTGTTTTTATAGGAGATTTAAATTTTGGGCCTTCACCTTCTGTAAAATATAGACCTAAGCCCATTGCATCCGGTATGGTTAAAATATCCGAAAATAATATAGCTGCATCAAATTTAAAGCGCCTAAGGGGTTGTAACGTAACCTCACAAGCTAATTCTGGGTTAGTACATAAATTAAGGAAACTTCCGGCTTGTTCACGTACTTGACGATATTCTGGTAAATAACGACCTGCTTGTCTCATCATCCATACGGGCGTCCTTTCAATGGGTTTATTTAATAGCGCTCTTATTAATAGGTCGTTTTTTAAGGCAGTCATGATGAGTGTAATTAATAATTGTTAAAGTGTTGAGTGAGGTTTATAACTGTGCCGGCGAATCAAGGATTGAGTTTATAAAGGGTGATTCTAATTTGGAATTTGGCTTAGTAAGGTATTGGGTAGTTAATGCAATCATAATCAACACGATTACCGCAATAACTAAAATTAATACAGAATTGTTTTTTTGTTTAAAAATAAATGTTTCTGGCAATAATTGCACAATTTTCCCAGGTAACCCTTGAGTTTCTAAGAAGATTTCGGTAATTTTATTGTCTTCATATTCAATTAAGGTGGGATCCGTATAGGGCGCTAAAAACTGAAGAAACTCAGCACACTGGTATTTTGTTAGTGGAGCAACTTCTATTAAATAACAGTCTTTTAGCAGAGGATCAGAAATGATTTTTTGTTCATATTCTTCATGCGTGCATAAGAATATGATCTTTAGGTTTAAAATATCTCGGATATTATCTAGTATGGTATTAATAAGTCCAGATTGCAAATTAATAGCATCATCAATGATCAGTACATCATGCTTGACACGCTTATCAAATATGGATTTGTTTTTTGAAAATTTAATTTTATCTTCAATAGCTTCGTAAGTTAATTGTATTGTCGCGGGAATAATGCAATTAAACCAAGAGTCTTTTTTTTGCTTCAGTAAAATCGATATTAAGGTAGACTTGCCGACTCCTTCGGGGCCTAAAATAACAATATCTTTACTTGAGTTTTCTACTAGGTGCGCGACAAGCTCTACTTTTTTGGAAATTTCTTGCGTGATGAAAGAATGAAAAACCGGATTTTTTTGAAATAAAGACGGTATTTTAAATTGCGAAAAAAGATCGTTATCTGCCATAGGTGTCTAGCGTTGCACTTAATATATTTTTATCTACTCCTATGGGTAATGTTGCTTCACCAATTTTTTTCAACAATATTAGACGTATTTGTCCATCTACATTTTTTTTATCAACGGACATTAACTCGATAAAACGCTCTGTTGTTAGGTTATTGGGCGGTAAGGTCGGTAAATGACATTGCTTAAAGATTGCGATAATCCGATTAACATCATCATTATTTAACCAGCCTAATCGTCTAGATAAATCTGCAGCTTGACAGGTGCCAATCGCTACGGCTTCACCATGTAAATAGGTTCCATAACCTGAACCTGTTTCAATAGCATGCCCAAAAGTGTGGCCTAGATTTAGGGTGGCTCGAACACCTGATTCTGTCTCATCCTCAGAAACTATTTGCGCTTTATTAATGCAAGATTGCTCTATAGCATAAGACAAAGCCTTTTTATCTCTTGCTAATAACGCAGAAATATTAGCTTCAAGCCATTCAAAAAATTGAATATCTCTGATTAAGCCATATTTAATAACTTCTGCTAAACCAGCTGACAATTGTCTATCAGCTAAAGTATCTAAAACATCAGCATCTGCGATAACACATTGCGGCTGATAAAAAGCCCCAATCATGTTTTTACCTAAAGGATGGTTTACCCCGGTTTTGCCACCCACAGAAGAATCAACTTGGGCTAATAAAGTGGTAGGAATTTGCATAAAGTTAATGCCACGTTGATAGCATGCGGCTGCAAAACCACCCATATCTCCAATCACGCCTCCACCTAAAGCAATTAAAGTCGAATTACGGCTAAATTTTTCAGTGAGTAATTGGTCAAAAACTTGAGTAACGTATTCTAAAGTTTTATATTGCTCACCGTCAGGTAATACCAGACTAGTCACTTGAAATTCAGTGAGTTGCTTTAAGACTGAATCTAAATATAACGGTGCTATTGTTTCATTACTAAGAACAATAACTTGTTTTGATTTAATGTGTTTTAAATAAAGCTCGGTTTTATTGATTAAATTTGAGCCAATATATATGGGATAACTGCGTTTATCCAATTCAACAATTATTTTGTGCATATAACTAATATTTTGCAGATTTGTATTCTTCAAGAATGTGATTTACTACCGCTTTGCTTTGCATGATGCCTGTGTCTACAATAAAATCAGCGCATTCACGATACAGCGGCTCACGTTCTGCATATAAAGTTTCAATTCTTTCTTTAGGATTTGAGGTTTTCAATAACGGACGTTGGTTATCGCGTCTGGTTCTTTCTAAAATACGATCAACTGAGCATTGTAAATACACAATAAAGCCATTTTCTTTCAATAGTTGACGGTTTTCTTCTCTCAAAATAGCGCCACCACCAGTTGCTAACACAATACCTTTGAGTTCAGTTAATTGATGAAGCATTTTTTGCTCTCGATCTCTGAAGCCATTTTCACCTTCAAATTCGAAAATTGTGGGGATATCAACACCGGTACTTTCTTCGATGGCTTTGTCACTATCATAAAACGGCAAGCCCAAATTTTTTGCTAATTGCCGCCCAATAGTTGTTTTACCTGCACCCATTAGTCCTACTAGATATATATTTTCTGATCTTGTCATCAATTTACCGTGATGTTTTAAAGCGTCCCTTTAAGGATATAAAAGATAACGTAAGTCATCCTTTTCTTTATGATATTAAGTATGATTAAGTGAAATTACAAATTCACCCTATGTTTTGATATGCGTATTATAAGATTAAAACTAGTTAGGTGGGAACATTATCATGCTTGTGTCGGCTATTAAACTTAATTGCTTGCGGCATTATCTCTTATTATTTTAGGTGTAATAAAAATGAGCAGTTCTTTTTTGTCGTTAGTATTGATGTTGCGTTTGAATAGATTTCCTATCAACGGTAACTCTGCAAGATACGGTACCGAATTTGTGGTGTTTAATTGAGAACTTTCAAAAACGCCACCTAAGACAACGGTTTCACCATCCATAACCTGAACCGTTGTTTCAACCTCACGCTTGGTAAGAGGGGGCGGTTGATTAAGCTTTTGTAATAAATAGTTAGGTTCATTTTTTGAAATGATTAAATTCATTGAAATGCTTCCGCTGGGTGTAATCTGTGGAATAACATCAAGTTCTAATAAGGCGTCAATAAATTGAATATTGGCGGGTGTTGTGGGTGTAGATCCGGATTGATAGGGTTCTTGAGTTCCCTGTTTTATTTTGGCACTACACCTATCAGTCGTCATCACTCTTGGATTAGAGACTAATTCACCTTTGCCTTGGTCTTGAAGCGCGGAAAGTTCTAAATTTAAAACATAATCCGCGCCCTTAGCAAGAGTCATCCCTAATTGACCATAGGGATTAGAAGCAGCAAGATCAACGAGTGCCTCATTTATTATACTTGTCCCATTGATACTGCTCGATGTATCGCCTTTATTATTACCCGCCACACCAAATCTAACACCTAATTGTTTGGCAAAGGTATTGCTCGCTATAACAATCCGAGATTCAATCATTACTTGCCTGACCGGTATATCTAATTTTGCAATTAATTTTTTCGCATCATCCAGACGTTTAGCGGTTTCTCGTATTATTAAAGTATTTGTTCTTGCATCTACAACAGCCGTGCCTCTAGCAGATAATATTTTGAAGGTATCCTTCTTGCTTATTTTATTGCTTAGATGCTCAACATTATTGACTGTTGGGTTGGTTGATATGGATTCTTGAGAAAGGGTTGAAGAGGCTGTTAAATTAGATTTAATGGGTGTCAACGTTAAAGTTGTGGTTTTTTCTGCTCCACAACCACCAAATTGCCCCGTATCAAGACCATTTAGTAAGTTTCTAAAGTTTTCAGCTTTTGCATAATTAATTTTTATATATTCAGTAACTAAGGGTTCTAATTGTTCTATAGCCGTTTCAGTTTCTTGTTGAAGCGCTTTATAAAGCTTTATTTTGCCTGCAGGCGCAATTAATATAACTGAACCAGATTCAAATTTTTCTAAGTCTTTGGTCATTAGAATAAAATCAAGCGCTTCATCCCAAGGAACATTATTGAGTTTTAAAGTGATATTGCCTGTTATATCATCACCCGCAACAACATTTTGCTTGGTGAATTCTGCCAGAATAGCAATCACACTTCGAACTTCAATATTTTGAAAGTTTAATGACAACTTTTCACCGGTATATTTTTTTATAGTAATCGGGTTAGTGTGTAGATCGTTAACATTGAATTTTGTATCTGCAAAGGACAGCGTTGTGGCTAAAAAATAAATATATAAAATCAACCGGCATGTTTTACGCATCATAATTTAAATCTCATTCATTTAACGTCATTGATGTTTGCTGAGGATGCCAAGCGCCCGATTGATCTTGAAATAACTCTTGGATGGTAATTTGCTTTAGAGTGACTAATAAAATTTTGCCGTTATTTGTGCCAATGTAGTCATTTTTTTTTACACGATAAATCATGTTGTCGCTTGTTTTAATCAATGCCCATAATTCGGTTTGATAGAGCAGGGTTCCGATGACTTTTAGAGTGTTTAATGGATAATTTTCTAGATTTTCTTTGATATGGTTAATATCAGGGTGATGTATAGAAAGTAATTTTAGATTGTTGGTAATACTAGGATTATTAACCGGAACAAAGGCTACAAAAGGGTTTCTTTTGTATTTAAGCTCAGTATGAGCATCGATAACGATATTTATGGGCACTAATTTTTTGCTTAGTTGCAGCACGTCATTGTTGGGTTTACGAGCTAAAAATGCATTTATGTTTTCTATTGTATTGCCATTACTACAATTGCTGAGTGATAGGGTTGCTAGCAATAAAACACCTCTGCTATTCATTTTCGGTATTGCAATAATTAATGATGCTGGCGGACATTAATAGGTTGCCATTAGTATCTTTCGATTCAATATGGATATTATTTATGGTGGTTATGTCGGGCATGG
>CAIVAH010000077.1 GCA_903903765.1 uncultured Methylococcaceae bacterium | reverse complement strand
TCAAGAAAGGTTTAGATAGATACAAATCAATATTGATATAAGCTAAATTAGTATTAGTGAGTTGCATTGTTAAAGTAGAATATTACAAGTAACTATGGTTCAAGAGCAGATGTTGATTCAAAAATTTGATAGTGATGGTTTTTTAAAGCATCTGACAACCCGTCCGGGCATTTATAAGATGCTGGACGACAAGAGTGAGATTATCTATATTGGCAAAGCTAAAAACCTTAAAAATCGCGTTTCAAGTTATTTTAAAACCCAATCCGCTTCAATAAAGCAACAAGTAATGGTCGCTAAAGTTGCGGCTATTGAAGTCACAGTAACACACACAGAAGGAGAGGCATTACTTCTTGAGTGTCAGCAAATCAAGGCACATAAACCTCGTTATAATATTTGTTTACGAGACGATAAAACCTTTCCTTATGTGTTTTTGTCTGTCCAGCATGATTTTCCGCAAATTACTTATCATCGGGGTGCGAAAAATAAAAAAGGTCGTTATTTTGGGCCTTATCCAAGTTCTGGCGCCGTTAAAGAAAGTTTAAAGTTATTACAGCGCTTGTTTCCGGTTCGACAATGCGAGGATGGTGTCTATAACAATAGGACGAGGCCTTGTCTGCAGTATCAGATAGAACGCTGTACGGCTCCTTGTGTGGGATTAATTGATAAACCGACTTATGCTTTGGATGTTGAAAATACGGTATTATTTTTGGAAGGTAAGGGCGGTTTATTGATAGATAAACTCATCACAAAAATGGAAATCGCAGCAACTGAACTGGCCTATGAAGAGGCGGCAAGGTATAGAGATCAGATTGTTAATTTACGTTCAGTATTAGAAAAGCATTTTGTGTCGGGTGAAAAAGGGGATCTGGATATTATCGCTTGTGCTAGTAAAGGCAATGTCGCTTGTGTGCAAGTGTTTTTTATTCGTAATGGATTGCAATTAGGTAATAAAGTATTTTTCCCGAGTATTTCAGATGAATATGATCCTGCAGCTATTATAGAAGCCTTTGTACCGCAATATTATCTTGATAAACCAGTGCCTCATGAAGTAATTGTTAGTCATGATTTAGCGGAATCAATTTTATTGCAGGATGTTTTAGCAACTCAGGCTAAGCATACGGTATTGATTTCGGTCAATGTGAGAGGAGAGCGTTTAAAATGGCTGCAAATGGCTCTGACCAACGCAGAGAACTCTTTGCAAAGTAAATTGGCAGATAAGCAGGGTATTTACGCTCGTTTTTTAAGTTTACAAGAAGAGTTAGGTTGTACTGAATTGCCTAAGCGATTAGAGTGTTTTGATATCAGTCACACGCAAGGTGACCAAACAGTGGCATCTTGTGTGGTATTCGATAGAGAAGGCCCGGTTAAATCAGCTTACCGAAGATTTAATATTACAGGGATTACTGGCGGAGACGATTATGCGGCTATAAATCAGGCTGTATTAAGACGCTTTAAACGCTTAAAAGCGGGTGAGCATGAGGCGCCAGATATATTGTTCATTGATGGGGGTAAAGGCCAGGTTAATGAAGCACAAAAGGCATTAGAGGAATTAGCTATAAACAATGTTATGATAGTCGGCGTTTCAAAAGGCCCAGACAGAAAAGCGGGCATGGAAAAGCTTATTTTGGTTGATCAGGAGCAGCCAATTGATGTGCTGCCTAATGCGAGTGGATTATTATTAATTCAGCATATCAGAGATGAGGCGCATCGGTTTGCAATAACAGGACATAGGGCGAGAAGAGCAAAGGCATCTAAGCAATCAATTTTGGAAAGTATTCCTGGCTTAGGTGTGAAACGTCGACAATTATTATTGAAACAATTTGGGGGGCTGCAAGGTATTACCTCTGCAGGTGTTGACGCACTTTGTAGTGTGGATGGTATTAGCAGGCAGTTGGCAGTGCGAATTTACGAACTATTTCATCATCAAGATGGCGATTCAATTTAATATACCTACAAATCTTACGCTGTTGAGAATCGCGTTAATACCTTTATTAACAGTGGTTTTTTATTTACCTTGGCAGTATGCGAATAGTGCGAGCACACTCATATTTATATTGGCAGGAATAACTGATTGGTTGGATGGTTATCTGGCTAGAAAACTGAATATGGAAACTCCTTTTGGCGCCTTTTTAGATCCAGTTGCCGATAAGTTGATGGTGGCGATTGTATTAGTATTAATTGTTCAGCAACAGGCTACGCCTTATTTAGCGGTACCAGCAGCAATTATTATTGGTCGAGAAATAACTATTGCGTCCTTAAGAGAATGGATGGCAGAAATTGGTCAACGCGCAAAAGTTAAGGTTTCAAAAGTAGGAAAATGGAAAACCACTGCGCAAATGTTGGCCATTGGTTTATTACTGTATCATGATGATTTATTAGGCTTACCTATTAACGCCTTTGGCTTTGTATTATTGTATATAGCTGCAATATTAACTTTGTGGTCAATGATGAGTTATCTAAATGCGGCTATAAAAGTGATCAAAACAAATTAAGCAGTCTTAATAAAATCGATACTAATTGCTTAGTGGGAGTAAGTTATTAATAGCCGTTAGTTTTTTAACACCCAAAACACAGTGTATTGAAACACTGAAAAATAATAAAAAATGGATCAGGAAATAGATAGTCAGAAATTAAAAGAAGTAACTGCCAACGAGGTTTTGTTAGCAGCATTAAAACTATTTACCACTAAAGGTTATTACAGAACAGCTTTAACTGATATTGCGATGCTGTTGGATTTGCCTGATACCAGGCAAATTTATACGCATTTTAATAATAAACACGCTATGGCTTTACAGTTATATGACACTAGTTTAGATAGCTTAAGTATTTCTATTGACGAAATTAGACGTAAAAATGATAAGCCTTCTGAGCAATTACGAGGCATTGTAGATCTATTGTTTCGATTAACTGATGAAGCGCCCGCAGTGATGAGGTTTTTATATCTTTTGAAGCATGACGAGTTCTTGCCAGAAGTGAAGGCGCAAAATGAAACAGCGGCTTTTCAAAAAATAATTAAAATTATACAGGCAGGTATTAGGGGTGGTGAGATTAGAGATTTAGATCCAAATCTCATTAATGCCCAGTTATTTGGCGTAGTTAACTCAACCTTACGCGCCTTATTAAATATGGAGTTAGAAAAGAAAGCTGATTTTTATTTGAGTCCAACTTGGTTGGCGGCATGGTCAGTGGTTGCAAAAAAAGTTTAATAAGTTAGGTTGAATAAATGGGTGATGTTGTTCAGTTTAAACGCCCCTCTGTTGCAGAAAAACATAAAGGAAAAACTTTATGTCAGAGTGGCTTTCATAAATGGAAAATAATAAAAGAACAGCGGTTTGATGTTAAAAAAGGTAGGCTTATAACGGTTTATCAGTGTGTGCGTTGTGCAATATTTAAATCTAAAGCGCTGTAGATTTAATTTAATTCCCTTAGTTTTTTAAATATTACTTTTCTTGTGCGTCATAATTCTGTTATGATTGCTTCTAATTTAAAATGTTATTTTACTTTAATTGATTTTTTTAATTATTAAGTCATAAGGTAGCATTTTATAATCCCCTGTTAGATACTTAACCAACCTTTAACCTTAACAGTATGATTGCAATAGTTGATGATGATAAAGAGATTGCTGATGCTATTGGTGATTGGGTCCAGATGTTAAGTGTGAAATCAACGGTGCATTATTCTGCTGAAGAGTTATTAGCGAAACTGCAAGGTTGTTCTTTTATAGAAGGTTGTCAGTATACAGCAGCCATTTTAGATATAAATTTGCCTGGAATTAATGGTTTGGAGTTGGGTAGGCAACTCAGGGTGTGGTTTCCTGATTTAATAATAGTTATGGTGACTGCTTTACGTATAGAAGAGATAAATAATTTAGGTGTTCTTCCTAAAGATGCTAGGTTGCTAAGAAAACCGTATGATTTGGATGAGTTAGAGAAAATTTTGTTTTAACACCTTTCTGCTATTGAATAATAAAATATCACTATGACATTAAGGTCTGATAAGGGTTATTTAAGTTGGCTACGCTTTCTGTATGTTGCCCTAGCTTATTTTATAGCGGGTAAGTTAAGTTATTTTTCAGTTATTCATCCGGGATATGATGCGGCTATATGGCCTGCTTCCGGTGTTGCTTTAGCAAGTGTACTGCTTTATGGTTATCGTATTTGGCCAAGTATTTTTCTAGGGGCCTTTATTATCAATGGTTTGATTGCGCCTTGGTCAAATCAAGTTTTAGAATGTTTTCTTTCATTATTAGTTACTTTAGTAATCAGTGCCGGCGCTAGTTTGCAGGCGGTTCTGGGTGCTTACTTAGTGCAGCGTTTTGCCGAATTCCCAAATGAATTTGTTAAGGGTAATAAAGTTTTCTTGTTCTTTTTTTATGGTGGTGGTTTTAGCGCCTTAGTTAATTCAACACTTTCAGTTGGTATATTAGTGTTGACTGGCAGGACTCCTGCACTTGATGTTTTATATAAATGGGCCATTTGGTGGATTGGGGATTTCTTAGGCATCTTAATATTCGCACCATTAGTTTTAGTCTGGTTATGGCCATTGAAATCGTGGATCACTAGACGATTAACTTTATCTTTAACAGTATGTGCGTTGTTTTCGATAACGGCCGTTGGGGTTTATTCAGCTAAACGGCATGGTCATGATGAGTTAAAAGGTGATTTTAATTTGCAAGCGTCAGCCATGAAATCGGCGCTAGAAAAAAATATTCTCGCACATTTAAACACTTTGTACTCATTAGAAAGATTTTATGCGAGTTCTGATAATGTCAATAGGCAAGAGTTTCAGTCTTTTGTGAGTCATTATAAAGATGAAATAAAATCAATTCAGTCGCTTAGTTGGAGTCCTATTATTTATGAAGAAGATAGGCAAGGCTTTATTAATTCTATTCGTTTTAATGGGCTGTCCAACTTCCAAATCACAGAGTATGATTTCAACA
Source organism: uncultured Methylococcaceae bacterium (assembly GCA_903903765.1). Taxonomy (GTDB): domain Bacteria; phylum Pseudomonadota; class Gammaproteobacteria; order Methylococcales; family Methylomonadaceae; genus Methylobacter_C. The sequence goes on along the minus strand of CAIVAH010000077.1, from coordinate 3,808 downwards.
ATAAATTAGTTTCATCTGGCCAACGTAAATTTTATGTGCCTGTTTCTTTTATGGATTCCTTTTCTGGTAATGAGGTTGATTTAGGATTTGATAATTACTCAGATGCAAAGCGGCGACTTGTATTTGAACAAGCAATGTTAAGTGCTAATATCGCGATGAGTGGGCCATTAACTTTGGGGTCGAGTAATAATCAGTTAAAAAGCATTATTGCTGTAATGCCCATTTATAAGCACGGATTACCTTATGGAACCATTGCAGATCGAGAGAAAAATATTAGTTCTTATGTTTCTATAGAATTCTTTTTAGATAAAGTCGCTCATTACGCATTTGATGGTCTAATTATTGAAAATATTGCTTATCGTGCAGTAGATAAAGGTGTTGTAGAAGGTGATCAGTTGCTTTTTCAAAAGCATTGGGATTTGGCTTATTCTACTAAGCAGCAAGAAGTCAATTATTTTGGGGAAAAGTTTTTTTTACAGGGGCTATTTACAATACCTGTGGGTAATCGGCTTTGGCAATTTGAAGTGGTTCCTACGCAACCTTGGCTTATATTTCATCATCACCATTATGATGAAATTGTATTGTTATCAGGACTAATCTTAACTGGGATCGCGGGTGCTTTTATTTGGGTGGTTTCAGGGCGGGAGATGTTGTTGAATGATCAAGTTCAAGAAAGATCTCGCCAAAGTCAGTTTATTGCGCATTTAGATAGGCAACGGAGTCTTGGTGCTATGGCTGCTTCTTTAGGGCATGAGTTAAATCAACCATTAACAGCGATTATGACCAATGCTCAAGTTGCACAGCGTGGATTAGAAAAAGGCCGCATGTCGCCTGAGTTATTAAGTGGTTTGCTAGAAAAGGTAATATTTAACGTCCGGCGTACTAATTTAATTATTGAAAAAATTCGTGGATTTATTGAGCCGTCTCAAATGGAAAGATCCTCGGTTGATATAGTTGCGGTAGTTAAAGAATCATTGGAGTTTTTAACTCAAGATCTGATGGCGGCACATATTTCGGTGCAATTTTTTGTAGATGATGAAGAACTGTTTGTTTTGGGTGACGCTTTACAGTTGTCTCAGGTCATATTAAATATTTATCGAAATGCAGTAGAGGTGCTGCAGTTCTCAGAGGTGCGTAATTTGTTTGTTACTATTAAATATATTGAAAGTTGGGTGGTGTTGACAATTGCGGATAGTGGTCCTGGCTTTACTAAAGATGCTTTAGAAAGGGTTTCTACGCCTTTTTATACGACTAAAGCTAATGGGTTAGGTTTGGGTTTATCTATTTCGAAAGATATTATCGAGCAACACCATGGTCGATTGTTAATAAGTAATGCTGAGCAAGGTGGTGCGTGTTTTGAAATAAGACTCCCAGTATCTGAAGGTTAAGAAAATTTGCTGTTAAAAAATACAAGGGTGGTCGCACTTTAGCGCTATTACGTATTATTTTAACAAATCTGCACTGTTGTTCAATAATACAGTGTCGGCTTAGTATGTATCCTTAAATATACCCGATTTTAAACTTAAGTTACACCTGCTAAATGTTTTTAAACTGTTGCTAAATTATAGGGTTCGGAGAGATGTTCGATAACTTTATTAATATCCCAGGGGCTTATTTAATAACTTGCCTATTGTTTTTTTTGTTGCCCATTATGACTTGGGGTGTATTGATAGGTAGATTTTCACTCCAATTAAATTATTGGTGTGTTAGTGGTTTGTGTTTTGGTTTTGGGGTGTTTCTTATATTGCAGGGTAATTCTATGCCTGTATGGTCATTCACAGTGTCTAATGTGTTATTTATAATGGGTTATTTGGGGCGCATTCAAGCGTTGCGCCTGGAGTTAAATCCTCCTCTACGACTTTTATGGTTGTGTGGTTGTATCTTGTTTTTCTTTGTTATTTATCAAAGCATCTGGATTGGTTTGCATGACGAATTATTGCGTTTAGAATTTGTAATTTTTTATCACGCGATTTTTAATTTAATTATTATTCTGTATGCTCTTCTGGTTGGGCATAAATTAAATATTTATAACGCTTATTTTATTGCTTTAGTTCATTTTATTTTATTTATAGCCGTGATAATGCAAGGCATAATGTTGTTTCAAAATACTACTAATCCTGAAATTTTTAATACAAATATTATCTCTCTCAATGCGTGTATGGTGGGCGTATTAAGTGTTGTTATTAGTAATTTTGCTTATATTGGTATGTCGCTTGATCAATTAATTAGCTCAAAAATTAAATTAAATCTAACGAGATTTGAGGAATTAACGAAAAGTCAGCAGATAATTGCACAGTTAGATAGGCAACGTAGCTTAGGTGCGCTCTCGGCTTCAATTGGTCATGAGATTAATCAGCCTTTGACGGCAATTATGGCAAAAACACAAATGGCTAAAACGGGTATTGAGCGAGGGCTTTTAGATGTTAATCAATTAACTAATGTTCTAGATAGTATTATCCTAAATACTCGGCGAGCAAATTCAATAATCGAAAAGGTTCGAGGTTTTATTAGGCCAACTTCTATCGAAAAGCAGTATGTTAATGTTACTCAATTGGTTCAAGAGACGGCTCAGTTTATCAATCAAGAGGCAATGGTAAACAATGTCGATTTTATATTTGAGTGTGATCAAAGTATTGCACAGGTAACATGTGATGCAACGCAATTATCTCAAGTATTGATCAATCTTTATCGTAATGCTTTAGAAGCTTTAAATGGGGTTCTAGATGGAGTAATAACGGTGTCTGTGAGTCATTTTGAAGACTGGATTGTGATTAGTGTGCTGGATAATGGTCCTGGATTGTCAGAGTTTGTTTTGAAGAACATTATGGAGCCTTTTTTTACTACAAAAACTGACGGTTTAGGGTTAGGTTTGTCAATTTCGAAGAATATCATTGAGCAACATAATGGTCAGTTTTTTATTAGTAATGCTAAAGAAGGTGGAGCTTGCTTTGAAATTATGTTGCCAGCAGGAAGTAACGATTGTAATGCTTGTGAACTGAGAGTAGCGGACAGTTGTGATGGTGGTTGATTTGCGTAAATATTTTATTATGTCGGTGCAGGGTTAAAGGCGTGATAGGGACTAGAGTGCCAATTACTGTGGCAGATCGTAATATAGCAGCGCGTTGCTTACGTGGTCGAATTGTATTGATTGATGACGACGCAGAAATTATTTCGGTGATGCAGGCTTTGTTGGATATGGAGGGTTATCACTGCGAAAGTTATTTGTCAGCGCAAGAGTTTTTGCAAGTTGAAATTGATCCGGAATTAAAATTTCCTGGTCCATGGTGTGTGTTAAGTGATGTTAAGATGCCAGAAGTTGATGGTTTAACATTACAAAAACTATTAGTTGATAAGGGAAACCCGCCGTTAATTTTAATGAGCGGTGGAAGTGGTGCTTATGAGGCCGTTGAGGGCCTTCGCACGGGTGCTATAGATTTTTTAATTAAACCTTTTGATGTAGATGTGTTGCTGGTAGCTGTTGAAGAGGCAATGTCTAAAAGTACAGAAAGTCAGGTTTTTTTGGACAGTCATGCAAATGCTAAAAAGCTTTTTTCCACTTTAACCAGTCGTGAACTGGAAGTTATTCAGCTTCTTATGCTCGGTAAAATTAATCGTGAAATTGCCGAAGAACTTGATATCGCTTTACGTACGGTAAAGTTGCATCGCCAACACGCTTTTGAAAAATTAGGTGTTTCAAAAATAGTCGATTTAGTCAAATTGGTTGAATTAGCTAATAAAGCTTAGTTAATTTCCTTGATTTAAACTAATTCACTAACATTTATATATTAAATATTAATTTAGTATTTTA
>CAIVAH010000076.1 GCA_903903765.1 uncultured Methylococcaceae bacterium | reverse complement strand
GTAGCTGCCGACGCAAAGCTGGCAATATGTCCACCCACATTGGTATATTTGTTGGCTCTTAATACCATCATCATGGCATTCCAGCGCACATAAGAACGGATCTTTTGTTCTATAGTAGGGTCGCCGGGGAATTGAGCTTGTCGTGAAACGGGGATGGTATTGATATACGCGGTGTTGGCACTAAAGGGGATGTCGAAGCCTGAATGTCTTGTTGCTGCAACGAGCTGTTCAATCAGAAAGTGGGCCCGTTCGCTACCATCTTGTTCTAAGACCGCCTGCAGCGCTTCAATCCATTCTTTTGTCTCTATTGGATCAATATCATTTTGTCCGGTAATTTCTGAAATTAAGCTGTTGTTCATGTATGATCCTTTTGGGACGAGTTAGGCATGGCTAGTGTCAAGACAGTCTAAATGTCTTGTTAACGTGTAATAGTATATACAAATCATAGTCCGCAATACACCCGTTTTAGTCATTCAAAAGCCTTACAAGCTAGTAAATACTTAAAAAAATTGGAATAGTTGAGTAATTTAACTTGATATAGCCTTAATCTTTCTAGGAATTGGGCTTTTGATGACTATTCTGCTTGTTATTGTCGCAATTTAATGAATAGATTGTTTACCTATGGTGCTATTAAGCAATTTGTAATATAGCCAGTTATAACTATTTTGGTGTTTTCTCAGCATGATTTTCTATTCAATACTAGTCAATAAGGTAAACCAAATCGTTTTATTCCCAAGCTATGATTTGGGAACCAGCCAAAAGTCTGTAAAATACACATTTATCTTATCCTTTTAATGACAACAACATGCGTACGACAAAATTTCCTCTTAATACCGTAAAAGAAACTCCAGCAGATGCCGAGATAGCAAGTCATCAATTGATGATTCGTGCAGGTCTAATTCGTAAATTAGCAGCAGGTCTATACAGTTGGTTACCTTTAGGTTTAAGAGTTTTGCGTAAGGTTGAAAAGATTACCAGGGCAGAAATGGAAAAAGCGGGCGCGTTAGAAGTGCTAATGCCAGCTTTGCAACCTGCGGAACTTTGGCAAGAAACAGGTCGATGGGAACAATATGGTCCAGAATTAGCGCGTATGAAAGATCGTCATGACCGAGACTTTTGTTTAGGGCCTACACATGAAGAAATTATTACAGATTTAGCGCGTAATGAGCTTAAGAGCTACAAGCAATTACCTATCACTTATTATCAAATTCAAACTAAAATTCGTGATGAGATTCGTCCGCGTTTTGGGGTGATGCGCTCGCGTGAATTTGTCATGAAAGATGCTTATTCATTTCACTTAGATCAAGAGTCTTTGCAAGAAACTTATGAGGTCATGTATAAAGCTTATACCAATATATTTAACCAGTTTGGCTTGAAGTTTCGAGCCGTTATCGCTGATTCCGGTTCAATTGGCGGAGCTGTATCTCATGAATTTCATGTTTTAGCAGATTCAGGTGAAGATGCAATTGCCTTCTCAACAGAAAGTGATTATGCCGCTAATGTTGAAAAAGCTGAAGCGGTAGCGCCCTCAGCGCTGCGTCCTCTAGCTTTGCTTGATAAACAAATAGTGGATACGCCCAATCAACATAGTATTGAAGAAGTGAGTCAGTTTTTATCAATTCCTGCCGCGCAGTGTTTAAAAACATTATTAGTGAAAGGCGAAGAGGGTGGGGTAGTAGCCTTGTTGCTTCGGGGTGATCATGAACTCAATCCAATTAAAGTAGAAAAACTGGAAGGCGTTGCCTCACCGTTAGAGTTTGCGAGTGAAGCAGAAGTCTTAGCAGTTGCTAATTGCAAGCCAGGTTCTATTGGTCCTATTGGGTTAACTATTCCGGTTATTGCTGATCGTAGTGTGGCAGTGATGGCTGATTTTGCTTGTGGTGCAAATGTTGATGGTAAACATTTTGTTGGCGTTAATTGGGAAAGAGATTTACCTTTACCAGAAAATATTGCTGATATCCGTACTGTTGTAGAAGGTGATGTAAGTCCCGACGGTAAAGGTCAAATCACTTTGGCTCGTGGTATTGAAGTAGGCCATATCTTTCAATTAGGCACTAAATACAGTGAAGCCATGAAAGCCGGTGTTATTAACGAAGGCGGAAAAAATCAAATTATGCTGATGGGTTGTTACGGTATTGGCATCTCACGTGTAGTTGCTGCAGCAATTGAGCAAAATCATGATGAGAAAGGTATTATTTGGCCTACTAGCCTAGCGCCTTTCCAAGTTGCATTATGTCCAATGAATATGCATAAATCTGAACGATTAAGAGAATCTGCTGAACAATTATATTTAGATTTACAAGCAGCAGGCTTTGAAGTGTTGTTTGACGATCGAAAAGTAAGAGCGGGTTTTATGTTCTCAGACATGGAATTAATTGGAATTCCGCATTGTATTATTTTAGGTGATCGTGGTTTAGATGCGGGGACTATAGAATATAAAGGTAGAACTGCTGAAGCTAATGAAGAAATACCTTTAGCTGAGGTCATCGATTTTTTAAAAGCTAAAATGCAATAAAATCTAGCTTTAATTTAGGGGTTTTGTGAATAAACGCAAGACCTATTATTGTTTTACATAGCTCGATACTAGCTAGTATCGAGCTGTTTTGGTAGTCACTATATTAATTTTGACTTGACAAATTATTCTCATCATAGACACTAGTGCGGTCTTAACAACCGTAGAGTAAATTTTTTGAACGATATTCCCTTGAGTATGCTATTCGGCTTACTTGCTTTCACCGTATTTCTTTCAGGTTTTTTATCTGCATCAGAAACTTCTTTAATGTTATTTAATCGGTATCGATTAAGACATTTAGTTAAGCTTAAGCATGCTAGCGCGAATAAAGTTCAGCATTTATTGCGAAATCCCGAGCGGTTACAAAGCTTTGTTTTGCTTGCAAATACCTTTCTTAAAAATCTTTCAGCAGCTTTAGTCACCTATATTTGTATTAAACAATATGCAGAAAATGACTTCTATCTAGTTATTTCAGTAGTCGCATTGACACTGAGTATGTTGATTTTTGCTGAGCTTGTACCAAAAGCATATGGTGCTTCAAAGCCAGAATGGTTTGCATTTGTGGCAGCGTGGATTTATATGCCTTTTATGGTTTTATTGTATCCATTAATCGTGACGATTAATTTGTTTGTTAAATTGATGTTACGTGTTTTTAGGATTGATTTAAAAAAACGTCGTAATGAGACATTAAATCAAGAAGAACTTAAAAGCATTATTTCCGAAGCTGAACATTTAATGCCTGAGCGTTATCAAAAGATGTTGTCGGGTATTTTGGATTTTGAATCAGCAACCGTAGATGACATCATGACACCTCGTAAAGAGATTGTAGGAATTGATCTTGAAGATTCAATTGAAGAAATTATTGCGCAAATAAAAACAAGTCCGCATACGCAATTAGCGGTTTATAAAACAAATATCGATCGCATTGTGGGTTTTTTGCATCTTCGAAAAGTGTTGTTTTTAATTGGTCGTGATGATTTTGATAAACAAGCTATAATTAATTTAGTGACTAAACCGACTTTTATCCCTGATAACACTCCTGTTCATGCCCAGTTACTTCGTTTTAAAAGTGAAAAAAACACCATAGGAGTAGTTGTCGATGAATATGGAGATGTCTTGGGATTAGTGACTTTAGACGACTTAATTCAAGAAATTGTTGGTGAGCTAGTTGATGAAGAAATGGCACCTATTAAACAAGCTGATGGTAGTTATATGATTGATGCGGCTATTACTTTAAGGGAGTTAAATAGAGTGATGCAGTGGTCATTACCTACAGAAGGTCCAAAAACCTTAAATGGTTTGATCATTGAGTTCATGGAAACTATTCCTGCTTCTGGAACCAGTATAAAGTTATTAGGGCATCCTTTGGAAATTGTAAAAACAGATGAAAACGCCGTTAAATGGGTTAAATTTTTGCCAGAATATTAATAATTAATTTATGGTCAGATTTAAAGTCAATGTAAGATATGACGTCTCATTTAAACTTATTAACTCGCTTTAAGCGATATTTTAGATACTCAAATGAAAAGAAATTTAGCTATCCTCTTTGTTGTCGCATTATTGGTTGCCGTCAATTTTAGTATATGGAGTTATATTAATAACCCTTTGCAATTACAACCTTGGACAAAAACGACTATGGGGGTTACCTATGACCCTCTGCGTAAGCAAGATACTCAAAATGGAGATACCTTGCCTAGTGAGGCTGATATTGATAAGGATTTAGCTTTATTAGCTAATAAAGTTCATGCTGTGCGTACTTATAGTATGCTAAAAGGTCAGGATAAAATTCCTGACTTAGCCAGTAAATACAATCTTAATGTGACACTAGGTGCATGGATTGATGGCAATTTAGACAAGAATCGCTTAGAAATTGATACTTTGATTCGGGTCGCTCAACAAAATAATCCTCGGGTAATTCGCTTAATGGTCGGTAACGAAGTTATCTTGCGTGACGAGATTCCTAAGTCTGCGTTGATTGACTATATTCGAGAAGTTAAAAAAGTGGCTAATCGCCCGGTCAGTACTTCAGAAACATGGGATGTATGGTTGAAAAACCCAGATTTAGTGGATGAAGTTGATTTTATCGCGATGCATATTTTGCCCTATTGGGAAGGTATTGCGGCTGAAGATGCTGTTGATTACTCTTTTGAAAGATATCATGAAGTAGCTAAGACATTTCCTAATAAGCCTATTATCATAACAGAAGTGGGCTGGCCTTCAGATGGCCAGCCGTTTAAACACTCAGAAGCATCAGTTTCAAATCAAGCTAGATTCTTACGCGAGTTCTTAAATAGAGCGGATGCCGAAAAAGTAACTTACTACATCGTAGAAGCCTTTGATCAACCATGGAAAAAATCTATAGAAGGATCTGCTGGTGCTTATTGGGGTATTTTTAACGCTGATCGTCAGCCAAAATATCCAATGGATGGTGACGTAATTACCATGCCAAGTTGGAAAAATTGGGCGGTGGGTGCTGCCGCCATTAGTTTTATATTAATAGGTTTAATCTTATTTGCGCGTGGCACTTTAAAATTACCCGGTGTCGTATTTTTGGGTTTGATTGCTAATTTATCTGTATCGGTCATTTTTTGGTCAGCATCCATCGGCGCGCAACAATATCAGACAAAACTAGGCATAGTTTTTTGGGTATTAATGTTACTCATGCAAATTATGGCCGTAGTTATCCTATTAATAGAAAGTTTAGAAATTGCCGAAGTTATCTGGCATAAGAAAACTGCACGTACCTTCCAACCCTTAACACCGAGTGAAAGTTTCAGGTATCCTAAGGTTTCTTTGCATCTGCCGATTCACAACGAACCACCCATGATGGTGCGTAAAACCTTAGAAGCTTTAGCGAAAGTAGATTACCCCAACTTAGAAGTGTTGGTAATGGATAACAACACAAAAGATCCTGCAGTGTGGGAGCCCGTTCGTGATGATTGTGAAAGATTGGGACCTATGTTCCGCTTTTTCCATTTAGAGAATTGGCCTGGCTTTAAAGCGGGTGCTATTAACCATGCATTAGAGCAAACAGCGGAAGACGCAGAGATCATAGCCGTTATTGACAGTGACTATGTCCTATCTCCTGACTGGTTAAAATGCATGGTGCCTTATTTTGATAATGAGAATGTGGGCTTTATTCAATCACCACAAGATTATCGTGATAGACATCAAAGTACATTTAAATCATTTTGTTATTGGGAATATGCCGGTTTCTTTAATATTGGAATGGTACAAAGAAACGAATACAACGCTATTATTCAACATGGCACTATGACAATGATAAGAAAGTCAGCCTTGCTCGAAGTAGGTAACTGGGCTGAATGGTGTATCTGTGAAGATAGTGAGTTAGGTTTAAGATTGTACGAAGCAGGTTATGATTCAGTCTACGTAAAAGACTCATTTGGACGTGGATTAATGCCCGATACCATGTCGGGTTATATGACTCAACGCTTCCGTTGGGTCTATGGAGCTATGCAAATTATCAAAGGGCATTGGCGTAGCTTCTTACCCACAAAGTCATCTCCATTAACCTCTGCACAACGTTACTATTTTATTGCCGGTTGGTTGCCTTGGTTCTCTGATGCTTTAGCATTATTGTTTACTTCAGCCAGTTTAATTTTAACAGCAATCATCATGACGGATCCTATCCATAGTGAGTTGCCGGCTAATGTTTTTTTAATGCCAACGGTAGGCTTATTTAGCTTTAAGATTTTACGTGGTTTATGGTTATATCAAGCGCGTGTTCCGTGTTCAGTTTGGGAGTCTTTAGGTGCGGCATTATCGGGTTTAGCTTTAACACACACGGTTGCTAGAGGAACTATTCAAGGTTTGTTTACTTCAGGCAAACCATTTATGCGCACGCCCAAATATGAAAAACGCGGTGCTTTATTTTTAGGGTTAGTGACTATAAGACAAGAGTTGTTTTTACTATTCTTGTTAAGCATCAGTATTATTGCTATGGCTTGTGTTGATCATTTTGATAATTTAAGTGGTCGATTGTGGATAGCGGTTTTATCTGTACAAGCCGTGCCATATGTGGCGGCATTAGTTACCTTATTAATCAGTATTGCACCTAGTTATAGTCAACAAGGTCAATTAGATGCTGAAGAATTAGACGAAGAATAACCTGCACAATTATGACATTGATACGCCAGGATGATTTTATTCAGAGTATTGCGGATGCTCTGCAACATATTTCTTATTATCATCCTCTGGACTTTATTCAAGCCTTAAATATGGCGTATCAAAAAGAACAAAGCCCTGCCGCCAAGGACGCTATAGCTCAAATCTTGATTAACTCGCGATTATGTGCAGAAGGTCATCGACCTATTTGCCAGGATACAGGCATTGTGACTGTGTTCTTAAAAGTGGGTATGGATGTGCAATGGGCCAGTCAACTCAGTGTCTTAGAGATGGTTAATCAGGGGGTAAGGCAAGCTTACAGTTATCCTGATAATGTTTTACGTGCTTCTATTCTTAAAGATCCAGCTGGTAAACGCATTAACACCCAAGATAATACGCCTGCTGTTGTGCACATGGAATTAGTTTTGGGTGATAAGCTTGAAGTTGAAGTCGCGGCAAAAGGCGGGGGGTCTGAAGCTAAATCCAAGTTTGTAATGCTAAATCCTTCTGACAGTATTGTGGATTGGGTACTTAAAATGGTGCCTATGATGGGGGCAGGTTGGTGTCCTCCGGGAATCTTAGGTATAGGCATTGGTGGTACAGCAGAAAAAGCAATGTTATTAGCTAAAGCCGCCTGTATGGAGTCTATTGATATTCAAGATTTAATTGCTAAAGGACCTAGTAATGCGCTTGAAGAATTACGCTTAGAATTATACGAGAAGGTGAATGCTTTAGGTATCGGCGCACAGGGTTTAGGCGGATTAACAACTGTGTTAGATGTTAAAATCAAAGACTATCCTACACATGCGGCTAATAAGCCCGTAGCCATCATTCCTAATTGTGCGGCGACTCGACATACACATTTTGTGTTAGATGGCTCAGGGCCTGCTGAATTTACTCCTCCCCGATTAGAAGATTGGCCAAGTATTACTTGGGAAGCAGGGGCAACTGCTCGACGTGTAAATTTAGATATTGTTACACCTGCTGAAGTGGCTACTTGGCAATTAGGTGAAACTTTATTATTAAGTGGCACGATGCTAACCGGACGTGATGCTGCTCATAAACGTTTAGTGGATATCATAGCTAATGGTGAAGCACTTCCTGTCGATTTTACCAATAAGTTTATATATTATGTAGGCCCCGTTGATCCGGTACGTGATGAAGTGGTAGGTCCCGCCGGCCCAACTACAGCTACCCGTATGGATAAATTTACCGAAACTATGTTAGCCAAAACGGGTTTAATCGGTATGATCGGTAAATCAGAACGGGGTCAAGAAGCCATTGATGCGATAAAAAAACACCAAGCAGTGTATTTAATGGCGGTAGGTGGCGCGGCTTATTTGGTATCTAAAGCGATACGGCAGTCAAAAGTGGTAGCCTTTGCAGACTTAGGTATGGAAGCTATTCACGAGTTTGTGGTAGAAGACATGCCAGTGACTGTAGCCGTTGATTCGCAAGGACAATCTATTCATCAGATCGCCCCTAAAATCTGGCAGAGTAAAATAGCTAAAATACCTGTCGTTTCTTTATAAAATAAAATCTGTACTGACCAGAGTAGTAGTTCCTACTAGCGTGACTGCAACTTCAAAATCGGGTTTAGAATCGCCATTGACGTCACCCGATAATATGCCTTTTATGTAATGTAGCTGGCCACTTTTACCAAAAAAATCTACACTACCTATAAAACGGAAAGCTTGATTGCCTGAGGTATTTGTATCAGCATCAATTTTCGATAAATCGATTAAGTCTATTTTGCTATGAGTAAAGTTGCTAATAATGTCACGACCAACTCCTACTTTACTTTCAGAAGTAGCGTTAAATTTAAATATATCACCCTTTGTGCCGCCGGTGAGTGTGTCAGTTCCTAAGCCACCAATGAAAATATCACTGCCTTTGCCACCCATTAAAGAATCATTACCCGCATTTCCAAATAGGATATTATTTCCATCTATCGCTTTTAAAGTATTATTTCCCTGATTTCCAGAAATAAATTTCACTTGGGTAGATATCGTGAGTTTATGATTAACAACAGGTGCGATGCCATCAGAAACACTGACTGTTTCATTAACTATTTT